>NZ_JBVJCD010000015.1:0-88062 GCF_055588985.1 Streptomyces sp. NPDC041970 | reverse complement strand
GGGCGGGGGGTGGGGGCACCACCTTCTCTCCTTTCTGTTTTTCCCCCCCCCCTGCGCTCCCCCCCCCCCCCCCCGCGGCCGATGATTCCCTGCAGCAGAGAGCGACGTTTCACGTGAAACACGATGCCTCTGGGGGGCAACTACCAGGCCACGACACTCCGCAGAGCGTACGTATGGCCGCGTTACCGGCATAGCGCTACCAAGAGCCGCAAAGACCGGCATTCGCCGCTTATCGGGCACCGCTTCCAGAGGCCGGACGATCGCCGCCGACCCCTGGAAACGGGCGTCAGCGGCGTCGGCGCGTGCGCCCGGTCCTCGCGGCCTTGGCCCTCTTTGCGGCGAACCTCACACCGCCGGGACTCTCCCCCACCACCACACGCACCACCGTGGACAGCGGATCGACCACGCCCGCACCGACGTGCAACACCTCGGTCTCCAGCACGCCGAGCTTGCTCAGCGCGGCCCTGGCGCCGTTCAGCTCCTCCTCGGCGGTGTCGCCCTTGAGCGCCAGCATCTCCCCGTACGGCTTCAGCAGGGGGACGCCCCAGCCCGCCAGCCGGTCCAGCGGCGCGACGGCGCGCGCGGTGACGACCTGGACCGGTTGCAGCGTCCCGAGGACCTCCTCGGCCCGGCCGCGTACGACCGTCACATGGTCCAGGCCGAGGAGGTCCACGACCTCCTGGAGGAAGTTCGTCCGCCGCAGCAGCGGCTCCAGCAACGTGATCTTGAGGTCGGGACGTACCAGTGCCAGCGGGATGCCGGGCAGACCCGCGCCCGAACCCACATCACAGACGGTGACGCCCTCGGGCACCACCTCGGAGAGCACCGCGCAGTTCAGCAGGTGCCGCTCCCACAGCCGGGGCACTTCGCGCGGGCCGATCAGACCGCGCTTGACTCCGGCGTCCGCAAGAAGCTCCGCGTACCGGACAGCCTCCGGGAAGAGCTTTCCGAAGACCTCCTGCGCCTCTGCAGGGGCCTGGGGTAGCTCTGCTGCCTCCGTCACGGGGACCGTCCTTCCATACCGCACTAGCGCACTGTGGGTGGCTGACTATCAGGCTGACAAAGATCGGCCCCGCCTGCGAACAGACGGGGCCGACAGTACAAGGGTCGGTCAGGCCGGGAGAACGACGACGAAGCGCTGCGGCTCCTCGCCCTCCGACTCGCTGCGGAGACCGGCCGCCGCGATCGCGTCGTGCACGACCTTGCGCTCGAACGGCGTCATCGGGTCCAGCCTCACCGGCTCGCCTGTGCTTCTGACCTCGTCGGCGGCCTTGGCGCCCAGCTCGGCCAGGACCTCGCGCTTCTTGGCCCGGAAGCCCCCGATGTCCAGCATCAGACGGCTGCGGTCACCGGTCTCCCGGAGAACGGCCAGCCGCGTCAGCTCCTGGAGCGCCTCCAGGACCTCACCGTCGCGCCCCACGAGCTTCTGGAGATCGCGCGCCGCGTCGCTGATGATCGACACCGCGGCCCGGTCCGCCTCGACGTCCATGTCGATGTCGCCGTCGAGGTCGGCGATGTCGAGCAGGCCCTCGAGGTAGTCGGCCGCGATCTCGCCCTCCTGCTCCAACCGGGTCAGGGTGTCGCTGCCCTCAGCGGCGGCCGTGGAGGTGGTGCCTTCCGTCACGGATGGACTCCTTCTTACTTCTTGGACGGGTGCTTGGGCCGCTGCGGGCCCTTGCGCTGTCCGGACTTGGCTTGGCGTGAGGAGCCGGAGGCGCTCTTGCCCGCCGACTTCGGCTTGTCGTCGTCCTGCGACGCGTCCTGCTTGCGGAGCGAGGGCTTCGAGCCGGCGTCCGCCGGTTCCGCTTCCTTGGCTCCGCCGACCGCGGTGGCGGCCGTCTGGCGCTTCGCCTTGGTCTGGCGCTTGGGCTGCTGGCGCCGCTGCGCCGCGCTGACCTCGGCCTCGGCCGCCGCCGTCTCGCTCTTCAGCACGGTGCCGTCCTCCTGGGCGGCGAAGCCCAGCTTGGCCAGACCGGTGATGAACTTGCGCTCGATGTCGTTGCGGTCGGGCCCCTTGGCGACGATCCGCTTGACGGTGTTGCGCCGCGTCCGGCCGCGGACCTGGCCGTGGGACGTCACGCTCTTGAGAAGCCGCTGGAGGTAGGCGTCCTGCGCCTTGCTGCCCGGCGTCGGGTTCTGGTTGATCACGTACATCTGCTGACCCATGGTCCAGACGTTCGTGGTCAGCCAGTAGACGAGGACGCCGACGGGGAAGTTGATGCCCATCACGGCGAAGATGATCGGGAAGATGTACATCAGCATCTTCTGCTGCTGCATGTACGGGGTCTTCACCGTCAGGTCGACGTTCTTCGTCATCAACTGGCGCTGGGTGAAGAACTGCGAGGCCGACATCAGGATGATCATGATGGCGGTGACGATGCGGACGTCCAGCAGGTCGGCGTTGAGCGAGGAGACCTTGTCGGCGCTGTCCATGAACTTCGCGGCCAGCGGAGCCCCGAAGATGTGCGCCTCACGGGCGCTGTCCAGCAGGCCCTGGTCGATCTCGCCGATCTTCTTGTTCGAGGCGATGGACGACAGCACGTGGTACAGGGCGAAGAAGAACGGGGACTGCGCCAGGATGGGAAGGCACGAGGAGAGCGGGTTGGTGCCCGTCTCCTTGTACAGCTTCATCATCTCTTCGGACTGACGCTGCTTGTCGTTCTTGTAGCGCTCCTGGATCGCCTTCATCTTCGGCTGGAGCACCTGCATGTTGCGGGTCGACTTGATCTGCTTCACGAAGAGCGGGATCAGGCAGATCCGGATCAGCACCACCAGCGACATGATCGACAAGCCCCAGGCCCACCCGGAGTCGTCGCCGAAGATCGCCCCGTACAACTTGTGGAACTGGACGATGACCCAGGAAACGGGCCAGGTGATGAAGCTGAACAGACTGGCAATCGCGTCCACTAATCAAGCTCCTTGAGCATTGGGCGAGGTCTCTGAGGCCGGGCTCGGGGGCTCGGAGACCGACGATCCCCCGGACGGCACGTCAGCGGCGGAATCCCCGCCCTTGTCGCCGCGCAGGGCACTGCGCAGCAGCTCGTGCCACCGCGGGCGCCTGCGCGGCGGAACGTGATCCACCCCGCCGGGCGTCCACGGATTGCACCGCAGGATGCGCCAGGCGGTCAGCGCGGTTCCCTTGACGGCGCCGTGCCTGTCGATCGACGTGTATCCGTAGTGGGAGCACGACGGGTAGTAACGGCAGACAGGCCCGAGGAGTGGACTGATCGTCCACTGGTACAGCTTGATGAGAGCAAGCAGCGGGTACTTCATCGCGCGCCCCCTCCCAGCAGCCGCTGCAAAGCGGCGTCCAGGTCTCGGGCCAGATGTGCATGGTCGGCGTCGCCCGAACCGGGCAGCGCCCGTACGACGACAAGGCTACCGGGGGGCAGCTCGGCCAGCCGGTCGCGGACGAGGTGGCGAAGCCTGCGCTTGACCGCCGTCCGGACGACCGCACCGCCCACGGCCTTGCTGACAACGAAACCCGCACGCGGTGGGGGAGCAGTCTCCCCCGTCGCGTGCGGGTGCGTTTCGCCGCTGCGTAGATGGACGACGAGCAGTGGACGTCCGGCTCGACGTCCTCGTCGTACCGCGGTCGCGAAGTCCTCGCGCCGCCTCAGCCGATTCTCGGTAGGCAGCACGTCATGGACCTGTAGACGATCAGGCGGACAAGCTGCTGCGGCCCTTGCCACGGCGGTTCGCGAGAATCGCACGGCCGGCACGGGTACGCATACGCAGTCGGAAGCCGTGGGTCTTGGCGCGACGACGGTTGTTCGGCTGGAAGGTGCGCTTGCTCACTCGGGGGCTCCAGAAATGATTCGTGTGTTGGCGGGACATCGCCTGGCTGTCACCGTGCGCCCACGAGGAACTCGCGTAAACGCCTTAGTGCACCGCTTCACAATCACAGATCGTGATCTTTGCCCATCGGAGGCAGGCGGCAGCAGCCATCGACAACTCGACCTGGTCACGGTACGCGCGGCTACGCCATCCGGTCAAACCGGCTCCGTCCGGGCCTCCATTGTGCACAGCCTGTGGACAACGACTTGAACCGCGCGGGTCGGCCTGACTACCGTGGCTGAACTCCGGTTCCTTTCCTTCCCCCCTGCCGGGCCTCACCCGACCCGACCCATCCCGTCCCGAGAACCACACATTCGTGGGACATGCGAGAGAGCGTGCCTTGTGGCTGACGTACCTGCCGATCTTGCCGCAGTGTGGCCGCGAGTGCTGGAACAACTCCTCGGGGAGGGTCAGCAGGGCATCGAGCCGAAGGACAAGCAGTGGATCGAGCGCTGCCAGCCCCTGGCACTCGTCGCCGACACCGCACTGCTGGCCGTCCCCAACGAATGGGGCAAGCGCGTCCTGGAGGGCCGGCTCGCCCCGCTCATCAGCGAGACGCTGACCCGCGAGTGCGGCCGCCCCATCCGGATCGCGATCACCGTCGACGACTCCGCCGGCGAACCGCCCGCGCCCCCGATGCGACCGTCCCACCAGGGCCAGGGCCAGCAGGGGCGCCGCTACTCCGGGCAGCCGCGCGAGGACGCCCCGCACAACGACGGGTACGACGGCTACGGCCACCGCCCCTCGGACGACGGGATGCCGACCGCCCGGCCGGCCTACCCGGACTACCAGCAGCGCCCGGAGCCCGGCGCCTGGCCGCGCACCCAGGACGACCTGTCCTGGCAGCAGCCGCGGCACGGCGGGTACCAGGACCGCGAGCAGCCCGCGGAGTACCGCGAGGCGGAGCCGTACCGCGAGAACGAGGGGTACCGGGAGCAGCCCTCCGAGCAGTGGCGCGAGCCGTACGGCACCGGCCGCCCCCAGCAGCCGCAGCACGACTACCGCTCGCAGCCGCCCGAGCACCAGGGGTACGACCAGCAGCGCCCCGACCGGCAGGACCAGGCGCAGCACCGCCAGGGCGGGCCCGGCCACGGGCGGGCCGGCGGTTCGGTCCCCGGCCCGATGGGCGCGCAGCCGGCCCCCGCGCCCGGCCCCGGCGAACCGCACGCCCGGCTGAACCCGAAGTACCTCTTCGACACCTTCGTCATCGGCGCGTCCAACCGGTTCGCGCACGCCGCGGCCGTCGCCGTCGCCGAGGCCCCCGCGAAGGCGTACAACCCGCTCTTCATCTACGGGGAGTCGGGGCTCGGCAAGACCCACCTGCTGCACGCCATCGGGCACTACGCCCGCAGCCTCTATCCGGGCACCCGCGTGCGGTACGTGAGCTCCGAGGAGTTCACCAACGAGTTCATCAACTCGATCCGCGACGGCAAGGGCGACACCTTCCGCAAGCGCTACCGCGACGTGGACATCCTGCTGGTCGACGACATCCAGTTCCTGGCGAGCAAGGAGTCGACGCAGGAGGAGTTCTTCCACACCTTCAACACGCTGCACAACGCCAACAAGCAGATCGTGCTCTCCTCCGACCGGCCGCCCAAGCAGTTGGTCACGCTGGAGGACCGGCTGCGCAACCGCTTCGAGTGGGGCCTGACCACCGACGTCCAGCCCCCGGAGCTGGAGACCCGGATCGCGATCCTCCGCAAGAAGGCGGTCCAGGAGCAGCTCAACGCCCCGCCGGAGGTCCTGGAGTTCATCGCCTCGCGGATCTCGCGCAACATCCGCGAGCTGGAGGGCGCCCTGATCCGGGTGACGGCCTTCGCCTCGCTCAACCGGCAGCCGGTGGACCTCGGGCTGACCGAGATCGTCCTCAAGGACCTGATCCCCGGCGGCGAGGAGTCGGCTCCGGAGATCACCGCGCCGGCCATCATGGCGGCGACGGCGGACTACTTCGGCCTCACCGTGGACGACCTCTGCGGATCGTCCCGCAGCCGGGTGCTGGTGACGGCGCGCCAGATCGCCATGTACCTCTGCCGGGAGCTGACCGATCTCTCCCTGCCGAAGATCGGCGCGCAGTTCGGCGGCCGCGACCACACGACGGTGATGCACGCGGACCGCAAGATCCGGGCGCTGATGGCGGAGCGCCGCTCCATCTACAACCAGGTCACCGAACTCACCAACCGCATCAAGAACGGCTGACGCCCGCCTCTCACGACGCGCTCGAAGGGCGCCCGGCACGGACCTCCCACCGGTCCGCGCCGGGCGCCCTTCGCCGTTCCGCCGCCGCGGCCGCCCCGAGGGAGCGCCCGGAGCGGCGCGGGGAGCCTCCCAGGAGGCGGGGATTGGTCCGGCGAGGCGCTGGGGAGACTCCGGGAGTGCCGGCGGAGGGCCTGCGGCAGCGGCCTCCGCGCCCTCCGCCGCTCCGGCGCTGTTCGAATACGAGCCGCTCAGAGGCCGTTCTCCACAGATGTGCCGGGAATCTTCCGTCCACAGCCTGGGGACTGGGAAGTTGTTCCTGTTGCGTCCACAGGGCCCGCTGCCGATACTCCATCAGGCCAGGTCACACCCCTGGGGATTTGTGGCCAACCGTGATCCACAGCCTGTGGACAGAATATTCGTCCACAGGGGGCCGGCGTCGTTGTCCACCGGCGGCCCACAGGCCGGGCCCGGTTGTCCCCAGCTTCTCCACACCCCTGTCCACTGTTCGGCAACGCGACACCCGCTCTCACCGCCCGGAGTGAAAGGCGTCACACGAGGTCGCCGGGTTGGGCTGTGGGGAACGTGGGTAAAGCTGGGGACAGGCCTGGGGAGAAGTGGCCCCCTCCTGTGCATCGGGTGTGCAGAACTTTCGCCCGTCCACAGAAAGCCCCGGTTGTCCACGGGCGCCACCCACAGGACCGGTGGACAAAAAACCAGCGCTGACCTGCGCAAACGACGTTATCCACGGTATCCACAAGGCCTACTACTACTACCACTCAGAGTTAGCCAGGAATCCGCTTCGAAGTGGGGCCTGTGCACAACTCGCCTCCCGACCGCCGGACGGCTCTCGGCCCGACTTGACCCCGAGCAGCAACGACTGTCGGTGCCGTAGGTCAGACTGGACCCCGGATCCTCCCCAGCCCTTCGGCGAGGAGGTCCGGTCCAGACGACGAAGGCCAGCAGGGCGAGCGAGCGACAGCAGGAGGCGGTTCCGGTGAAGATCCGGGTGGAGCGCGATGTACTCGCGGAGGCGGTGGCCTGGGTGGCCCGCAGCCTCCCGGCCCGTCCGCCGGCGCCCGTTCTCGCGGGCCTTCTGCTGAAGGCCGAGGACGGGGCCCTCAGCTTCTCCAGCTTCGACTACGAGGTCTCCGCCAGGGTCTCCGTGGACGCCGAGGTCGACGAGGACGGCACGGTGCTCGTCTCCGGCCGGCTCCTCGCCGACATCTGCCGCGCCCTCCCCAACCGCCCGGTGGAGATCTCCACCGACGGCGTGCGGGCCACGGTGGTCTGCGGCTCCTCGCGCTTCACCCTCCACACCCTCCCGGTGGAGGAGTACCCCGCGCTTCCGCAGATGCCGACCGCCACGGGCACCGTCCCCGGCGAGGTCTTCGCCTCGGCGGCCGCCCAGGTCGCCATCGCCGCGGGCCGCGACGACACGCTCCCCGTGCTCACCGGCGTGCGGATCGAGATCGAGGGCGAGACCGTCACCCTCGCCTCCACCGACCGCTACCGCTTCGCGGTCCGCGAGTTCCTGTGGAAGCCGGAGGACCCGGAGGCCTCCGCGGTGGCCCTGGTCCCCGCCAAGACGCTCCTGGACACCGCCAAGGCGCTCACCAGCGGAGACACGGTCACCCTGGCGCTGTCGGGCTCCGGCGCAGGAGAGGGCCTGATCGGTTTCGAGGGCGCCGGGCGCCGCACGACCACCCGGCTGCTCGAGGGCGACCTGCCGAAGTACCGCACGCTCTTCCCCACCGAGTTCAACTCGGTCGCGGTCATCGAGACGGCCCCCTTCGTGGAGGCCGTCAAGCGCGTGGCCCTGGTCGCCGAGCGCAACACCCCGGTGCGGCTCACCTTCGAGCAGGGCGTCCTCATCCTGGAGGCCGGCTCCAGCGACGACGCACAGGCTGTGGAGCGCGTCGACGCGGTGCTGGAGGGCGACGACATCTCGATCGCCTTCAACCCGACGTTCCTGCTGGACGGCCTGAGCGCGATCGACTCCCCGGTCGCCCAGCTCTCGTTCACCACGTCGACCAAGCCCGCCCTGCTCAGCGGCCGGCCGGCCGTCGACGCCGAGGCGGACGCCGCGTACAAGTACCTGATCATGCCGGTGCGGCTCTCCGGCTGACGTCGGCCGATCGGGGGGCGTTCCCCCGGCAGTCCCCCGGCGGGCCCGCTCGGCGCGGAGCGGGCCCGCCGCGCTGTGCCCGTCCGGGCGTAGGCTCGGACGTGGGCGCACCTGCCCCGACGCTATCGCCACGACGCTTAAGGAATCTCTGATGGAGCTCGGTCTCGTCGGCCTCGGCAAGATGGGCGGCAACATGCGCGAGCGCATCCGCCGTGCAGGCCACACCGTCATCGGTTACGACCGCAATCCGGATGTCGCCGATGTCCACAGCCTCGAAGAGCTTGTGGGCAAGCTGAAGGGCCCGCGGGTCGTGTGGGTCATGGTCCCGGCCGGCGCCGCCACCCAGTCCACGATCGACGAGCTGGCCGAGCTGCTCTCGCCCGGCGACGTCGTCGTCGACGGGGGGAACTCGCGCTGGACCGACGACGAGAAGCACGCGCTCGAACTGGGCCTCAAGGACATCGGCTTCGTCGACTGCGGCGTCTCCGGCGGCGTCTGGGGCCTGGAGAACGGCTACGCGCTGATGTACGGCGGCACCGAGGAGAACGTCGCCAAGGTCCAGCCGATCTTCGACGCGCTGAAGCCCGAGGGCGACTTCGGCTCGGTCCACGCCGGCAAGGTCGGCGCCGGCCACTTCGCGAAGATGGTCCACAACGGCATCGAGTACGCCATGATGCAGGCGTACGCCGAGGGCTGGGAGCTGCTGGAGAAGGTCGACTCCGTCACCGACGTCCGCGAGGTCTTCCGCTCCTGGCAGGAGGGCACGGTCATCCGGTCCTGGCTGCTCGACCTCGCGGTCAACGCGCTCGACGACGACGAGCACCTCGACAAGCTCCGGGGGTACGCCGCCGACTCCGGCGAGGGGCGCTGGACGGTGGAGGCCGCGATCGACAACGCGGTGCCGCTGCCCGCGATCACGGCGTCCCTGTTCGCGCGGTTCGCCTCGCGCCAGGACGACTCGCCGCAGATGAAGATGATCGCCGCGCTGCGCAACCAGTTCGGCGGGCACGCGGTCGAGAACAAGAAGTAAGCAAGCCCAGCACCGCAGCACCACCGAGTGGAACAGCAGCCGGGGAGGTCGGCGCCCATGCACGTCACCCATCTCTCGCTGGCCGACTTCCGCTCGTACGCCCGGATCGAGGTCCCCCTCGATCCGGGCGTCACGGCGTTCGTGGGCGCCAACGGGCAGGGCAAGACCAACATCGTCGAGGCCGTCGGCTATCTCGCCACCCTCGGCAGCCACCGGGTCTCCTCCGACGCCCCGCTGGTGCGCGTGGGCGCGGAGCGGGCGGTCATCCGCGCGGCGGTCACCCAGGGCGAGCGCTCGCAGCTGATCGAGCTGGAGCTCAACCCCGGCCGGGCCAACCGGGCCCGGATCAACCGGTCCTCGCAGGTCAGACCGCGTGACGTGCTGGGAATAGTCCGTACGGTGCTGTTCGCGCCCGAGGACCTGGCCCTGGTCAAGGGCGACCCCGGCGAGCGGCGGCGGTTCCTGGACGAGCTGGTCACCGCGCGCTCGCCCCGGATGGCCGCGGTCCGCTCCGACTACGAGCGGGTGCTCAAGCAGCGCAATACGCTCCTCAAGTCCGCGGCCATGGCCCGGCGGCACGGCGGCCGCTCGATGGACCTGTCCACCCTCGACGTCTGGGACCAGCACCTGGGCCGGGTGGGCGCCGAGCTGCTGGCGCAGCGCCTGGACCTGATCGCCGCGCTCCAGCCGCTGACCGACAAGGCGTACGGGGACGTCGCGCCGGGCGGCGGCCCGGTGACCCTGGAGTACCGCAGCTCGCTGGGGGAGGACGTGGGCCCCGCGCGGAGCCGGGAGGAGCTGTACGGACAGCTCATCGCCGCGCTCGCGGGCGTACGGAAGCAGGAGGTCGAGCGCGGGGTGACGCTCGTCGGCCCGCACCGCGACGACCTGCTGCTCGGCCTGCGGGACATGCCGGCGAAGGGGTACGCGAGCCACGGCGAGTCCTGGTCGTACGCCCTGGCCCTGCGGCTGGCCTCGTACGAGCTGCTGCGCGCCGAGGGCAACGAGCCGGTGCTGGTCCTGGACGACGTCTTCGCCGAGCTGGACGCCCGCCGCCGGGAGCGGCTGGCGGAGCTGGTGGCGCCGGGCGAGCAGGTGCTGGTGACGGCCGCGGTGCCGGAGGACGTGCCGGGTGTGCTGGCGGGCGCGCGGTACGCGGTGTCCGCGGGCGTGGTGGAGCGGGTATGACCGGGCGCGGCGACGGCCCGGCGGGCCGGCGGGGCTCCCGCGCGGACGGGGGCGTTCCGGGGTCGGCCGCCCGCGCGGGCGGCGGGCCCGACCCGGCCGCCGGGGGCGCTCCGAAGCCGCCCGAGCCGGCCGGGGTGGACCTCGCGCGGGTCGCGCTGCGGGCGGCGAAGGAGCAGGCCAGGGCGCGGGGCGCGGCGGCGCAGCAGAAGAGGCAGGCGCGGCGGGGCGGCGGGCTGCGTTCGGGCGCGCGCTCCGACGGCCGGGACCCGCTGCCGCTGGGGTCCGCGATCAACCGGCTGATCACCGAGCGCGGCTGGGAGACCCCCGCGGCGGTGGGCGGGGTGATGGGGCGGTGGCCGCAGATCGTCGGCGACGACCTCGCCAAGCACTGCGTCCCGCTGCGGTACGACGAGGACCCGGACGCCCGCGTGCTGACGGTGAGCTGCGACTCGACGGCGTGGGCGACGCAGTTGCGGCTGCTGGCCCCGCAGCTCGTGGCCCGGCTCAACGCGGACCTGGGGCAGGGCACCGTACGGATGATCAAGGTGGTCGGGCCGGGGGGCCCGGAGCGCCGGTTCGGTCCGCTGCGGGCGCCGGGCAGCACCGGTCCGGGCGACACCTACGGCTGACGGCTCCGGGGGCGGGCTCCGGGCTGCGGTCCGCTGCCGCCCGTTGCGCGGGACCGTCTTGGTGCTCGACGCCGCTGAGCTGCCCTTCCGGCCGAAACTTGACGTGTACGGGGCGAGTAAGCCGTCCTTATTGCCCCGCTTCGCACCAGGGTGGTCCGTGTGTCGCGCACGAGGCGTCCCTCACCGTAGCGGGAGGTTGACAGGCCGAAGCGCGCTATGCCGGTCAGGGCCTCTTGGGGGCCCTCCCTGAATATGGGGAGTCGTCAGCCGCTCATTCAGGGCGGCACATGCGTACTCAGGTACCCGCAAACCCCCATCCATGTCGGCGCTACCGGTAGACTGGGGGGCAATCCCGCTACTGAGGCGGGAGTCGTCGATACAAGCCGAACGACGCAGCCGCTCCCGCCTGGCCGGAGAACGGCATGTGCTGTGCCAGAAAGGGCGCTTCGTGGCCGATTCCGGCAACCCCAACGAGAACATTCCGTCCACAGCCGGTGGGTCGGGCGAGGTCTCCGCCTCGTACGACGCCAGCGCGATCACCGTGCTGGAAGGGCTGGACGCGGTCCGCAAGCGGCCTGGCATGTACATCGGCTCGACCGGTGAGCGCGGCCTGCACCACCTCGTGCAGGAGGTCGTCGACAACTCGGTCGACGAGGCGATGGCCGGCCACGCGGACACCATCGACGTCACGATCCTCGCCGACGGCGGGGTGCGCGTGATCGACAACGGCCGCGGCATCCCGGTCGGCATCGTGCCGTCCGAAGGGAAGCCGGCCGTCGAGGTCGTGCTGACCGTCCTGCACGCGGGCGGCAAGTTCGGCGGCGGCGGCTACGCCGTCTCCGGCGGCCTGCACGGCGTCGGCGTCTCCGTCGTCAACGCCCTGTCCACGCGGGTCTCCGTCGAGGTCAAGACGGACGGCTACCGCTGGACCCAGGACTACAAGCTCGGCGTCCCGACCGCCCCGCTGGCCCGGCACGAGGCCACCGAGGAGACCGGCACGTCCGTCACCTTCTGGGCCGACGGGGACATCTTCGAGACGACCGAGTACAGCTTCGAGACCCTCTCGCGCCGCTTCCAGGAGATGGCGTTCCTCAACAAGGGCCTCACTCTCACCCTCACCGACGAGCGGGAGTCGGCGAAGGCGACGGCGGGCGCGGACAGCGTCGAGGCGGCCGAGCCCGCCGAGGAGGAGACCGTCCGCTCGGTCACGTACCACTACGAAAACGGCATCGTCGATTTCGTGAAGTACCTGAACTCGCGCAAGGGCGACGTCATCCACCAGTCGGTGATCGACATCGAGGCCGAGGACAAGGACCGCCTCCTCTCGGCCGAGATCGCCATGCAGTGGAACACGCAGTACACCGAAGGCGTCTACTCCTTCGCCAACGCGATCCACACGCACGAGGGCGGCACGCACGAGGAGGGCTTCCGCGCGGCGCTGACCTCCCTGGTGAACCGCTACGCGCGCGAGAAGAAGCTGCTGCGCGAGAAGGACGACAACCTCACCGGCGAGGACGTCCGCGAGGGCCTGACGGCGATCATCTCGGTGAAGCTGGGCGAGCCGCAGTTCGAGGGCCAGACGAAGACCAAGCTGGGCAACACGGAGGCCAAGACCTTCGTGCAGAAGGTCGTCCACGAGCAGTTGACGGACTGGTTCGACCGCAACCCCAACGAGGCCGCCGACATCATCCGCAAGGGCATCGCCGCCTCGACCGCCCGCGTGGCGGCCCGCAAGGCGCGCGACCTGACCCGGCGCAAGGGCCTCCTGGAGAGCGCCTCGCTCCCCGGCAAGCTCAGCGACTGCCAGTCGAACGACCCCACCAAGTGCGAGATCTTCATCGTCGAGGGAGACTCCGCCGGCGGCTCGGCGAAGTCCGGCCGCAACCCGATGTACCAGGCGATCCTGCCCATCCGCGGCAAGATCCTGAACGTCGAGAAGGCCCGGATCGACAAGATCCTCCAGAACACCGAGGTCCAGGCGCTGATCTCGGCCTTCGGCACCGGGGTCCACGAGGACTTCGACATCGAGAAGCTCCGCTACCACAAGATCATTCTGATGGCGGACGCCGACGTCGACGGCCAGCACATCAACACCCTGCTGCTGACGTTCCTCTTCCGCTTCATGCGGCCGCTGGTGGAGGCGGGCCACGTCTACCTCTCGCGCCCGCCGCTCTACAAGATCAAGTGGGGCCGGGACGACTTCGAGTACGCGTACTCGGACCGCGAGCGCGACGCCCTCGTGGAACTCGGCAAGCAGAACGGGAAGCGGATCAGGGAGGACTCGATCCAGCGCTTCAAGGGCCTCGGCGAGATGAACGCCGAGGAGCTGCGCGTCACGACCATGGACGTCGACCACCGCGTCCTGGGCCAGGTCACGCTGGACGACGCGGCGCAGGCCGACGACCTGTTCTCGGTGCTCATGGGCGAGGACGTCGAGGCGCGGCGCTCGTTCATCCAGCGCAACGCCAAGGACGTCCGCTTCCTCGACATCTGAGTCGGCCGTACCAGCGACGCCGCAGCTCGAAAGGACTTTGACCAGCAATGGCCGACGAGAACACCCCCGTGACTCCCGAACCCCTGACGCCCGAGGAGGAGACCGTCCCCGGCGTGGGGATGCGCGTCGAGCCCGTCGGGCTCGAGACGGAGATGCAGCGCTCCTACCTCGACTACGCGATGTCCGTCATCGTCTCGCGCGCGCTGCCCGACGTACGGGACGGCCTCAAGCCCGTCCACCGCCGGGTGCTGTACGCGATGTACGACGGCGGGTACCGCCCCGAGAAGGGCTTCTACAAGTGCGCCCGCGTCGTCGGCGACGTCATGGGCACCTACCACCCGCACGGCGACTCCTCCATCTACGACGCCCTGGTGCGCCTCGCGCAGCCCTGGTCGATGCGGATGCCGCTGGTGGACTCCAACGGCAACTTCGGCTCTCCGGGCAACGACCCGGCCGCGGCCATGCGGTACACCGAGTGCAAGATGATGCCGCTGTCCATGGAGATGGTCCGGGACATCGACGAGGAGACCGTCGACTTCCAGGACAACTACGACGGCCGCAACCAGGAGCCGACGGTCCTGCCGGCGCGCTTCCCCAACCTGCTGGTCAACGGCTCCGCCGGGATCGCGGTCGGCATGGCGACCAACATCCCCCCGCACAACCTGCGCGAGGTCGCCGCCGGCGCCCAGTGGTACCTGGAGCACCCCGAGGCCTCGCACGAGGAGCTGCTGGACGCGCTGATCGAGCGCATCAAGGGCCCCGACTTCCCGACCGGCGCGCTCGTCGTGGGCCGCAAGGGCATCGAGGAGGCGTACCGCACCGGCCGCGGCTCCATCACGATGCGCGCGGTCGTCGCGGTCGAGGAGATCCAGGGCCGCCAGTGCCTGGTCGTCACGGAGCTGCCGTACCAGACCAACCCCGACAACCTCGCGCAGAAGATCGCCGACCTGGTCAAGGACGGCAGGGTCGGCGGGATCGCGGACGTCCGGGACGAGACCTCCTCGCGCACCGGCCAGCGCCTGGTCGTCGTGCTCAAGCGGGACGCGGTCGCCAAGGTCGTCCTGAACAACCTGTACAAGCACACCGACCTCCAGACGAACTTCGGCGCCAACATGCTGGCGCTCGTCGACGGGGTGCCGCGCACCCTGTCGATCGACGCGTTCATCCGCCACTGGGTGACGCACCAGATCGAGGTCATCGTCCGGCGGACGAAGTTCCGGCTGCGCAAGGCGGAGGAGCGGGCGCACATCCTGCGCGGCCTCCTCAAGGCCCTGAACGCCATCGACGAGGTCATCGCCCTCATCCGGCGCAGCAACACCGTGGACATCGCGCGCGAGGGCCTGATGGGCCTGCTGGAGATCGACGAGCTCCAGGCCAACGCCATCCTGGAGATGCAGCTCCGCCGACTGGCCGCGCTGGAGCACCAGAAGATCACCGCCGAGCACGACGAGCTCCAGGCGAAGATCAACGAGTACAACGAGATCCTGGCCTCGCCCGCCAAGCAGCGCTCGATCGTCAGCGAGGAGCTGGCCGCCATCGTCGACAAGTTCGGCGACGACCGGCGCTCCCAGCTCGTGCCCTTCGACGGTGACATGTCCATCGAGGACCTGATCGCCGAGGAGGACATCGTCGTCACGATCTCCCGCAGCGGTTACGTGAAGCGGACCAAGACGGACGACTACCGCTCGCAGAAGCGCGGCGGCAAGGGCGTGCGCGGGACGAAGCTCAAGGAAGACGACATCGTCGACCACTTCTTCGTCTCGACGACGCACCACTGGCTGCTGTTCTTCACGAACAAGGGCCGGGTCTACCGCGCCAAGGCGTACGAGCTGCCCGACGCCGGCCGCGACGCGCGGGGCCAGCACGTCGCCAACCTGCTGGCGTTTCAGCCGGACGAGAAGATCGCCCAGATCCTGGCGATCCGCGACTACGAGGCCGTGCCGTACCTGATCCTGGCGACGAAGGGCGGTCTGGTGAAGAAGACCGCGCTCAAGGACTACGACTCCCCGCGCTCCGGCGGCGTCATCGCGATCAACCTGCGCGAGACCGCGGACGGCGGCGACGACGAGCTGATCGGCGCCGAGCTGGTGTCGGCCGAGGACGACCTGCTGCTCATCAGCAAGAAGGCCCAGTCGATCAGGTTCACCGCGACGGACGACGCGCTGCGCCCGATGGGGCGTGCGACCTCGGGCGTCAAGGGCATGAGTTTCCGAGAAGGCGACGAACTCCTCTCGATGAATGTGGTCCGGCCCGGTACGTTCGTGTTCACTGCCACCGACGGCGGCTACGCGAAGCGGACCCCCGTCGACGAGTACCGCGTCCAGGGCCGCGGCGGCCTCGGCATCAAGGCCGCCAAGATCGTGGAGGACCGCGGATCGCTCGTCGGTGCGCTGGTGGTCGAGGAGACGGACGAGATCCTGGCCATCACCCTCGGCGGTGGTGTGATTCGTACGCGAGTCAATGAAGTCAGGGAGACGGGCCGTGACACCATGGGCGTTCAACTGATCAACCTGGGCAAGCGCGATGCCGTCGTCGGCATCGCGCGCAACGCCGAGGCCGGTCGCGAGGCGGAAGAGGTCGATGCGGCCGACGACGTCGAGGGCGGTACGGCCGAGGTCCATGCCGAGAGCGTGGTCGAGGGCACTGTCGAGGGCATGGAGCCCTCGACCGGGGAGCACGAGGAGTAAAGCGTGAGTGGAGCCACGGGCGCCGGTTCGGCCGCTTCCGGAGCAGGAGCGAGCGGTGCCCGTGGCCCCGCCGCGGACTCCCAGGGGGGCACTGTGACGGAGACACGAGGGTCTCAGGCCAAGTACGAGGGTTACGCGACCGGGCCGCTGCCCGGCGAGCGCGAGCCCGCGTCCGGCCCGGCCGGCCCGTACCACCCGCCGCAGGCGTATCAAGCGCCTGACGGCGGCACACTGGGCGACGCGCAGGGCGTCGGCGGCGCCCAGGCGATGCGCAAGCCGCGGACGGGCGCGCGGACCACGCCGCGCGTGCGCAAGGCCCGTCTGCGGGTGGCCAAGGCCGACCCGTGGTCGGTGATGAAGGTCAGCTTCCTGCTGTCGATCGCCCTGGGCATCTGCACGGTGGTGGCGGCGGCGGTCCTGTGGATGGTGATGGACGCGATGGGCGTCTTCTCCACCGTGGGCGGCACGATCAGCGAGGCCACCGGCTCGAACGAGAGCAACGGCTTCGACCTGCAGTCGTTCCTGTCGCTGCCGAGGGTGCTCGTCTTCACCTCGATCATCGCGGTGATCGACGTGGTGCTGGCCACCGCGCTGGCGACCCTGGGCGCCTTCATCTACAACCTGTCGGCGGGCTTCGTGGGCGGCGTCGAGCTGACGCTGGCCGAGGACGAGTAGCACGCCGAGCATCGATTTTGGGACTGGCCCCGACGTGCGCTAATCTTCAGAAGTCAGCGCGAGAGCGCGGCGGGGCTATAGCTCAGTTGGTTAGAGCGCATCCCTGATAAGGATGAGGCCACAGGTTCAAATCCTGTTAGCCCCACAGCATGAAGACCCCCAGCCATCCGTGGCTGGGGGTCTTCGCGTTGTGCGCCCCTCCGGGCCGCCGGAGGCAGCCGCGCAGGGCGGGCGGGGCAGACCGGGGTGGCGGGCGGGGCAGAGCCGCGGGCGGGCGGCGGGCCGCGTCGCCGGGGCGGGCCGGGCGCCGGCGGGTGGTGCGGGGGCTGGGCGGGGCGTCGGGCGCGTACGGCGGGGGCCGGGCACACGAGAAGGCCCCCGGCCGGTGTGAACCGGACGGGGGCCCCGGAGTGCGGTGGCGGAGGGATCAGGGGGGCGGCACCGGGGAGTCGCCGGCCGGGGCCGAGTGGCGGGGGCGGGACGCGTCGGCGGTGGCGGTGTCCGCCGGGTCGAGCGTCAGGTGGCGGGCGACCGGGGAGGAGCCGTGGGCCTCGGCGCGGATGCGCTGCTTCATCGTGGGAGGCAGGGCCCGGTCACGCGGAAGGGTCCAGCGCACCGAGGGGGTCGCGGCGGTTGCCGCGGTGGCCTCCGTGTGCTCCTGGGTCGTGGCGCTCGGCTGCGTGGCGGCGTTCGCGGCGGTGGCCGTGGCGGTGGCGAGGCCGAGTGACGCCAGGAGGGCGAAGAAGGCGGTGATGAAGGCGGTCCACAGGTTCTTGGGCTGGAAGGTGCTCATGGCCCCTCGCTTTCGGACGGTCCGGTTGCTGACTTCTCCGATGATGGAGATCCGGGCCGCGATTCCGGGGAGCGACGCCCGCGCTGCGCCGATCTTCAGATCAACACCACTCGTATGGTGCAACTGGGCTGGACAGGGCTGCGCGGCCGGTCGCGACGGGGTGCGCGGGGCCCCTCCGGGCGCCGCGACCGGGCTGTTTCCCGCCTCCGGGCAGGTCACCGATCGATATCGGCCGGTGTGTATAGTCGGCGGCAGAAGGCCCCTACGCCAAGGAAAGACGAGGTCGCGCGGTGAAGAAGCTTCTCCTGGTCGCACTGGCCGCCATCGGCGGGCTCCTCGTGTACCGCCAGATCCAGGCGGATCGCGCCGAGCAGGATCTGTGGACGGAGGCTACCGACTCCGTGCCCGCAGGTTCGGGTGTGTGAGACGGCAGAGTCTGTTACGGGCCCCGGTCGCTGAGCGGCCGGGGCTTCGTGCTGTCCGGGCCGCCGGGTGTTCCTCACTGCGAAGCGCGTGGTGTGAGCGGGGCGAGCGGGCCGGGTCCGGGGACAGCGGCGGTGCGGGCGGGGCAGGATGGACGGGCGTCGCGGCTTGGGGCTCCCTTTCCTCCAGCGGTGCGGCGCGGTGCACAAGGGCGGGGCGGCCGGCGGGTGAGGACGACGGGGGGAACCACGTGAAGAGGCGGCGCGGCAGGGGCCGGGTGGCGTCGGCGGCACTCGCGGCGGTGTGCGCGGCGGCGGTGCTGCCGGGGCAGGCGCAGGCGGCCGCCCCCGGAACGTACGCGTTCGATCCCGAAGCCCGACCGGTGCAGGGTGCGGCGGCCAACGCCGAGGCCTCCGTACTGGACGAGGGCGTCACGTACCGCAGCACGATCAAGCCGGGCGAGAAGCTCTACTACCGGGTCGCCCTGGACGACGTCTCCCCCGCCTACGTCGCGGCGGTCGCGGTGCCCGGCGACAGCGGCGCCGTCTCCTACGGCGACGGCATCACCGTCAGCCTGCGGGACCTCGACGACGCGCGCTGCGGTTCGGGGCGCGCGGTCTTCGGCGCGGGCGGGTACGCGCGGCCCGTCGCCGCGTACGCCCACCGGACGCCCGACGCGTCCACCACCCGCTGCCAGAGCAGCGGACTGTACGACGTCCTCGTCGAGCGGGAGAGCGAGAAGACGTCCGATCCGGCGGCCTGGGACCTGGAGTTGCGCTTCCTCCGGGAACCCCGGCTCAGGAGCGGAGCGGCCCAGCCGACCGAGGGTCCGTCCAACTGGCCCTCCGAACCCGCCGATCCGCCGCCGGGAACGCCGAAGAAGCGTGCCGGCGGGCGGGGTTACTCCGAGGCCACCGGCCTGGAGACCGGCCAGTGGCAGGACGCCGTCGCTCCGGGGCAGACCCGTTTCTACCGGGTGCCGGTGGACTGGGGCCAGCGGCTCCACGCCACGGTCCGGCTCGCCAACAGCACGGGCGCGGCGAAGGAGTTCGTGGGCAGCGCGCTCACGCTGTCGCTCGACAACCCGGCCCAGGGCCATGTCGCCGACGTCTCCCTCGCGTACGCCGGGGCGCCCGCCTCCGCCACCCTGCGACCGCTGCCGCCGGTGGCCTACCGCAACCGGTTCGACTCCTCGGAGCACGTCGGCGGGATGCGCTTCGCGGGCTGGTACTTCCTCTCGGTCTCCCTCAGCCCCGAGGTGGAGGACGTCTACGGCGGTGCGCCGATCCCGGTGGAACTGGCGGTCCGGGTGGTGAACGGGGCCGAGGCGTCGCCGTACGCCGGCACCGCCTCCGACGCCGGGGTCTTCGCCGTCACCGACCAGGACAGGGCCGTGGCCAGGAAGGGGCAGAACGCCCGGCAGGCGGCGAAGAGCGGCACCATGCGCCTGGTCGCCGCGGCCGGGATCGGCGGCGGCTCCGTGCTGGTGCTCGGGCTCGGCGTGTGGACCCTGGTGGCCCGCCGCCGGGCCTCCGCGGCGGCGGGGGGCCGGTAGCGGAGCGGGCGCGGTGGCGCGCGGGGACGGCGGCGTTCCCGTGCGGTGCCCGGTCCCGGCCGTCAGATCCGGGTCAGCGCCCAGATGCCGACCGCGAAGCAGATCAGCGCCGCCACCAGCACCGGGACGGCCACCTTCGCGGGCGGGCCCGGACGGCTGCCCCGTACGGGTGCGTGGGGCGCGGCGTGGTGCAGCGGGGGGCCCGGTACGGACGGGCGCGGGGCGGGGTGGCCGAGGGCGCCCGCCGGGGTGTGCGCGGGGGCGGTGACCGGCGCCCGGTGGGAGTCCGGAGCGCCGACGGCGTACGGGGGAGGAGCGGCGGGCGCGGAGACGGTGGGCGGACCGAACACCGCTGGCTGTGCGTCCTGTTGGCGCGGGGTCGCAGGCACGGGAGGAGGCGCCAGGCGGAAGCTGCCCGTCTCCGACATCGAGACGGGCGGTGCGGGGGCGGCCGGTCGGGTGGGGGGATGGTCGAACCGGGCGTCGAAGTCGGCCCGTCGCGCCGTGTCCGCGGCCGGTACGGCGTCGCGGTCGGACGCGGGCTCCTCCACGGCCCGCGCCGTGCCCGGCGCGGGCTTCCGCTCGGGCCCGTCGGGGCCGAACCCCGGCGGCAGGGGGCCGATCTGGTCGAACACCTCCACCGGTTCGTCGTCCGGGCCGGGCTCGGGCAGCATCTCGACCGCCGCGTTCAGCGCCTTGCGCGCGCCCGTGGCGGTCCGGAACCTGGCGTGCGGGTCGGGCTGGAGGAGTCCGGCGAGGACCTGCCACAGCGGCTCGGGGACACCGGTGGGGGCGCTCGGGGCGCCGTGCGCGGCGAAGCGCTGGATCAGCGCCCGCGCGTCCGGCTTCCGGCCCAGGAGGAGGTAGAGCGCGACCAGGCCGACCGCGAAGAGGTCGGCGGGGAAGTCCGGCTCGGCGCCCATCATCTGCTCGGGGGCGAAGTAGCCGGGCGTGCCGAGCACGTAGTCGGTCGCGGTCAGCCGGGGTTCGCCCTTGCGCATCGCGATGCCGAAGTCGGAGAGGCGCAGATGCGGGCGGCCCGTCCCGGTGGCCTCCAGCAGGATGTTGGCCGGCTTGATGTCGCGGTGGACGACGCCTTCCGCGTGCACCGTGGACAACCCGGAGAGCAACTGGTCGAGGAGGAGGCAGACGAAGCGCGGCGGCAACGGACCGTAGTCGCCGATGACATGGGCGAGCGAGCCGCCGCTGACCAGGTCCATGGTGAACAGGACCTTGTCGTCGTCGGCGGCCCAACTGGCCGGGGCCAGCACGTGGGGGTGCTCGATGCGCAGCGCCTGTTCGCGGACGAACCGCAGCAGCGTGTGGGCGTCGCTCTGCTGGAGCACCTTGGCCGCCACGTACCTGCGGCGGCGGTGGTCCCAGGCCCGCCAGACGGCGCCGACCCCACCGCGCCCGACCGGATCGACCAGCTCGTACCGACCGGCGAAGACCTCACCCATGGCGCTGCGCCCGCTCCCCGTTCCCGTGGTGGCCCGCGGCGTCCGCCGCGTCCCCGTGCCCGCGTCCCGTGTTCGGCCTCCGGCCTCGCCGGCGCCAGGGCGCTGCGCGGGCCCTGGCTCCGTCTCGTCCGGACGGCCTCAGCTCTGGTGCGCCTCGTAGTGCGCGACCGCGTCGGCGGTGCGCCCCGCTCCGTACACCCGGAGGAACTCTGCCAGCTCCGGGTGGGTCGGGGCGAGGGCGTCCGAGGCGTCGATGATGTCGCCCGCGGCCGCGACCGACCTGAGCAGGGACTGGATCTCCCGCACGACGCGGCGGACGGTGGGAGCGGCGCCGTTGGAGGCGGTCTGGCCGGTTCCGGTGAGGACCGACCCGCCCTGCGACTTCTTGATCTCCTCCATCCGCTCGGCGGCCTCGCCCGCGCTGACGCTGCCGTCCGCCACCTGGCTCGCCAGCTCCTGGAGGGCCTGGACACGCTGGACCACGGCGGGGTTCCCGATCTTGGCCCGCTGCCCGCTCATCAACTGGGAGAGCATCGGGGCGGAAAGCCCGAGCACGGCGGCCAGCCGGGCCTGGTTCAGCCCGAGATCATCGATGAGCCGGCGGAAGAGCGCCCCCAACGGCTCCCCGTACCAACTGCGTTGGAGATCTCTGGCTCTCGCCGTCGCCTCTTGTTGCGCTGCGTCCATGGCGTCTCCCCTTCGCTGCGGCTTCGCTGCTGCGAACCTCGTCGTGCATCTTACGGAGCGTGGTCGTCCACGGGGAGCCCCCATCCTTTTGCCAGATTCCGGGGGACACCCGGTACTCTTGTCCGCGACGGTGACCGCGGCACGGGTGTGCGGTGGGTCGCCTTCGGCTGTGGTGGTTCCGGGGCCTTAGCTCAGTTGGTAGAGCGCTGCCTTTGCAAGGCAGATGTCAGGAGTTCGAATCTCCTAGGCTCCACACGCGAAATGCCCTCCTGACCTGCGAGAACGCAGGTCAGGAGGGCATTTTTTCGTCGTCCGCGGGCCGCGGGAGTGGAGGGCCTGACGCAGAGGGTGCAAGCCGCCTCTTGTCCGGACCACCAGATCCCCGAGTGACCGTGACCGGCGTACACGGGCTTTGCCTGCTCACCTGAGCGGGATCTCCTCCTCGGCGGTCCGGCGGCGGCGTGCATCCGAGTCGTTCGCCGGCGGTGGCGCTGAGTGGGCAGCCGGGCGAGTGGGAGGACCGAGGGCGTCCCTGCTGAGTGGAGCGCGGTGGGGTTTTCCGACCGCACGCAGCGTCAAGCGCGTGGGAGCAGTTTCCCGGTGAGCAGCGGTTCCAGGTAGTTCTGGGCGAGCCAGCCGACGGCGTTGACGCACACGGCGTCCCCGAAGCCCATCAGCGCCTGGTTGCCGCGGGCCGGGAGGGTGTAGTCGTCCGCGCCCATCAGGCAGGCGTACTCGTGGGGGGTCATCCAGCGGGCTCGGAGGGGCTTCCCCTTCTCGACGCGGACCACCGCCTGCTTGGAGGAGCCGCCGCCGGTGGTGCGCAGGCAGCCCGCGATGTCGTCGGCACGGATCTCCCAGGCGGGGACGCCGCCCCTGGTACGGCGGTAGGCCGTGCGGTAGGCCACCTCGCCGGTCGCTTCGAGGGCGGCCACGCGGGCGAGCTGGACGGGGGAGAGCTCGTTGCGGAACTTGGCCATACGCTGCTCGTCCCACCACAGGGCGTCGTCCACCTCGCCGTTCCGCTTCACGAGCTCCGTCCATCCCGTACTGGAGTGAGCCGGCGGCTCGGGGAGCGAGGCGCGGTGCGTGTCCAGCTCGGGGTCCGCGAAGACCGATCCGAGCCATTTGGGACGCAGCACGGAGTCGCCCTCCCAGGGCTCTTCCTCCAGCGGCTTCTTGAGCGAGCCGACCACGAAGAGGCGGGGGCGTGACTGAGGGACCCAGCTCCGAGCGTCCAGGGTGAGGACGTCCACCGAGTAGCCGAGTTCATTGAGCCTGCGCACCGCCGCCTTCAGATCCGCCCCGCCATGGCTGGTGGCGAAACCGTTGACGTTCTCGAGGGCGACGACGGGAGGCTTGTCCGGACCGAGTTCGTCCAAGATGTCGGTGAAGTTCCAGAACGTGCCCGAGTGCTTGCCGGCCAGCCCCTTCCGCCCACCGGCGAGAGAGAGATCCGTGCAGGGGAAGGAGGACCAAGCGAGCCCGAGATCGCGGGGGACCCCGGCGCCGACGATGTCCTGGGCGACGGCCTTGATGTCCTCCAGCACGTAGTGGGCGGCTCCTTCCGCGCCGAAGTGGCCGCTGTACATCTCCTGCTTGTCCGCGGACAGATCGTTGGCCCAGGTGACTTTGAACCCCGCCTGTTCCAGCCCGAGGCGCGCCAGGCCGATACCGGCGAAGAATTCGGCGACCGCGAAGGAGGCGGGCGGCTGCGCCGCCTCGGAGAAGCCGTCCTGTGCCGGTAGGGGGAGGAGGTCGGTTGTCAGTGTCACGCGTTCGATCCTATGGCAGGGGGTCGGGGGCGGCTGGGCGATGCTGGAGGTGCGCGGTGGCGCTTGTGGGGAACCCGTGTCGGCCCTCGGTGATTCCGTGGGCCGTGGGAACTGCGGTCGTCGGGTCATGCGCCTCCCCTTTGCTTCCTGCTCGATGCCCGCAGCCTGGGAGCCCATGACTTCCATCACTTTGCGCGGTCATCGGGATTCCGTTCGCTACTCAACGTAGTTCCCGGCACTGACAGCGGGCTGCCGCGTTCCTGTGCAGCGAGGCGCGGGAGAATGGAGGGATGACCCCCTCGGATCATTCATGGGCCTCGTCGCCCGGCACGCGGGCCAGCATGAGGGCGAACCGGAGCCGCGACACGAAACCGGAGATCGCGCTGCGGAGGGCGGTGCACGCGCTCGGGCTGCGCTACCGGGTGGCCGCCCGCCCCCTGCCGGAGTTGCGGCGCACGGCGGATCTCGTCTTCACGCGGCAGAAGGTCGCGGTGTTCATGGACGGCTGCTTCTGGCACGGGTGCGAGGAGCATCACACTCGTCCCTCGGCCAATGCCCCGTACTGGTCGGAGAAGGTGCGGCGCAACCGCGAGCGCGACCGCGACACGACAGCGCGCTTGGCCGCGGCCGGGTGGCTCGTGCTGCGTTACTGGGAGCACGAGGACCCGGTGGCGGCGGCGTTGGAGGTGGAGGCCGCAGTGAAGGCGCGGCGCTCCGTCTGTACGGGCTGAAGGGTCAGTGGCCTTGCCTCGAGGGCTTCGGACGGGCCTGAATGCGGACGGGCTCCTCTCCTTCGCCGTAACGGCGCGAGACCACGGAGACGTTCAGCAGCGTCCCCTTCTCGGACGGCGCCAACCGGATGCGCGCGTCGTTCACGTACATCGGGCGCAGCGACTCCGGCACATCGAGCGCATCGAAGAGCGCGCGCACGAAGTGGCTCGTCGCGAGGGTGTGGAGCGGCGGCTCGGGGTTCTCCCTGACCTCTGCCGCCGTCCTCGGGAAGAGGAACACGCACGGGGGCGGGAGCCAGCCCGATGGTTTGTCCGACGCGGCCTGGTATCGGGTCGCCGCCTCGCGGAGCCCGTCCGTGACCCCGTGGCTCTTCGGACAGGGACGATCTTCGGAGCCGCAGCGGCCGTCCCAGAACAGGTAGGCGTCGACCCGCTGCTTGGGATCGGCGTGGATCTTGGGGAAGAGGCGGGTGGCGACGGCCGACCAGGCGCTCTTCCCCGGGTGGTTGAGCAGGCTGTGGGGATTCTGGCTCCAGATCACCAGCTCGTCGGCCCAGGCCGGACGTTCGTAGATCCCGGTGTTGTTGCCGTCGCCGGCCCCTTTGGACTCCAGGGCGACCAGGGTGCCGTCGGGCAGCTCCACCTTCCAGTCCTGTCGACTCTTGCCCTTGATCTCCTCGAAACGCCTCACGGTCCCCCGTTCCACGCACCGGGTCAGGACGGCTTTGACGAAGGCGCTCTTCTCCTGGGGGTCGGCCGCGTTCGCACCTCGGATGCTCTCCACTGCTGCACGGAGAACGGCATCCCAGCGGGCCGGGTCGATGTCCGCATCGCGCAGGAGATGCGGGGCGACGACGGGCAGTCGGCGGAGCAGATCCTTGGCCCTGTCCGCCTGCTTCCTCAACTCTTCGTCATGGTGGCAGGCGAGAGCTTCTTCGGTCTTGGCCTTCTTGGTCAACGTGCGCATTCCCAGGGTCGTGGATGCGGAGGCTGCGGCCTCCTGGAGGGAAGGGACAGCCGTGGGCGCTGGATTGGACGCCGCCATCGGGGCTGCCCTCAGAGGTTCGACGGAATCTCGATCTTGAGCGACATGTCGGACTCCGCCGTTTCGATCCGCTGGTTGTACAGCTCCAACAGCTCGCGCAGCCTGGCCCGGATGCCGTTCTTGACGAATCCGGCGGTCTCCTCGATGTTCGTGCCGACGAAGTCCTCGATGGACTGGATGGCGACCTTCTTCTCCAGACCGGCCAGGCGTGCGATCTGGACGGCGGCGGCGACGGCGTCCTCGGGGACCAGGACGCGGGGGCGGAATCCCTCGAGCAGATTGTGCGCGCACCGGTCCGTGAAGACCTTTTCGCCGGGGGCCATCGTCACATGGAGCGCCGTGTCCCCGATCTCGTAATCCCCGGCCCGGCCCGTCTGCGCGTCGGCGGTGGTGTAGCCCTCGACGTTGACCTCGGCGTCAGGGAACCGGATCTGCAACTTCGCGCCCACCAGGTGCTGGGCGATGGCCCCCGCCGTCGTGCCTCCGCGCTCCCGGCCCGCCGCGATCAGGTTGGCCACGGTCGTGCGGACGGAGTTCTCGGGATCGATCTCCGCGCTGATGCGCTTCTTGCCGAAGTAGTCCTCCCGCACCCTGCCGACGAACCAGCCCTGCAACAGGGCTGCGAGGTCCGTGCGTTCGACGTCGGTGAGGTCGGCGACGGCGTTCTCCTCCCCGGCCTCGTTGATCACGTCGGCCAAGGTCTCCGCGTGTCGGATCGTGTAGCGGGAGGTCCGGCCGCCTTCACTGGTGAACCGTCGATGCTCGTCGTGCTCGGCGAGGATGCTCTTCGCCTTGGCTCCGCTTGCGGTTTTCACCTGCGACTCCGCGGCGTACATGCTGCGGGTCAGGGGGAAGCCGCCGGCGAGGAACTCCGTGATGTACAGCCCGGCGCACATCACGTTGGAGTCCACGGACCCCTTCGCGTTGCGTTTGCCTTCGTACCAGGCACTGACCGGGACGACCATGGCCTCAGAAGCCGTGACCGCTTTCTTGGTCGGTTCCTGGGCGGTGAGCGAGACCATGGAGTCGCCTTTCGTACGCGTGGGGCCGGACGGCCGAGGGGTGAGCCGACTACGCGTTGGCGGCATACGTCAGCGGCGCCCGCGGTTCCGGCGAGGGCGGGAACCGCTTCATTCTGCCTCGGCATGTTCGATTCCGAGGAGCCGTCGGGGACCTCCGCGACTCCTCCGTCCGGTCAGGCGGTCGGTATGGCCTGTCCGAGACCGTTTCATCCGCCTGCGGCCTCGACCTGGTCGTCGCGCCTGGCCGTCCAGCGGTGCCGAACGACTGGACCGCCTCGGTGTGCCGGCTGCCGTGTGGCGTCGTTCTTCTTCTGTGTTCTCGCAGGCCACCGACTCAATGACGCCTGAGTTCGAACTCACGGGCGGCATACCGGACATGCCCTCCTGACCTGCGAGAACGCAGGTCAGGAGGGCATTTTTTTCGTCGTTTGCCGTCCCCGCCCGCGGCTCGCGGGCGGGGCGGGGGCCCGGTGGTGCGTGGCACCGGGTGCCGTTGCGGGTGGAGCGGGTCAGTTGGGGGTGGGGACGCGGTCCGCCGGGGTGTCCGTCCGCGCGGGGGCGGGCGGGGTCGGGCGTTCGTGGTGGAAGCCGTACTTCTGGTGGAAGCGGCGCAGGGGGCCCGGAGCCCACCAGTTGGCGTTGCCGGCCAGGCGCATGAAGGCGGGGACCAGCAGGCCGCGGATGACCATGGCGTCCATGGCGATCGCCAGCGCCGTGCCGAGGCCCAGGATCTTGACCGGGGTGAAGCTGGTGGCGACGAGCGCGAGGAAGAAGATGGCCATGAGCCCGGCGGCCGCGGTGATCAGCCGGCCGGTGCTCTGGATGCCGTGGGCGACCGCGGCGGTGTTGTCGCCGGTGCGGTCGTACTCCTCCTTGATGCGGGAGAGCAGGAAGACCTCGTAGTCCATCGAGAGGCCGAAGATCACGCAGAACATCAGGATCGGCATCGTGACGTCGATCTGCCCGGTCACGGTGAACTCGCCCGCCAGGAAGGTGAGGTGGCCCTCCTGGAAGATGAACACCATCGCCCCGAAGGTGGCGGTGAGGCTCAGGAGGTTCATGATGATCGCCTTGAGCGGGACCAGGAGGCTGCCGGTGAAGAGGAAGAGCAGCACGAAGGTCAGCACGGCGATGATCAGCGCCGCGTAGGGGAGGGCGGCCCAGAGGCTGTCGAGGGTGTCGCTGTAGGCGGCGGCCATGCCGCTGACCTTGGCCTCGGCGCCCTCGGGCGGGGAGAGGCCGCGGACGTCGGAGACCATGTCCTGGCCCTCTTCGGAGTAGGCCTCGGTGACGCTCTGGAGGGACAGCCAGGTGGAGTCGGCGGTGTCGAAGACGTCCGCCGCGCCGGGCGGCGCGGGGGCGACGCGGTCGCCGTCCTGGAAGACGCCGGCCGAGGAGTCGACCCGCTCGATGCCGTCGAGGCGCGACAACGCGGCGGCGTACGAGGAGAGCTCGGCGGCGGGGGGCTTCGTGCCCTCCAGGACGACCTGGAGCCCCTGCCCGGCCAGGGCCGGGAAGTCGTCGCGCAGGGCGTCGCCGACCTGGGCGGCCTCGGCGTCCTTGGAGAGGGCGCGGTCGTCGGGCAGCCCGTAGGAGGCGTTGCCGAACGGCGCGACCAGGACGGCCAGGGCGATGAGCACCAGGGCGAGGACCGGGACGGGCCGGCGCATCACGAAGGTGGCGAGCCGGTACCAGAAGCCGTGTCCCTCCGCGCCGCGGGTCCGGGGCCCCTCGCGCCGGAACCTGGCCAGCGGGTCGAACTTGTCGATCCGGGGGCCGAGCAGCGAGATCAGCGCCGGCAGGAGCACCAGCGAGCCGAGCATCGCGAAGAGCACCACGCCGATGCCCGCGTACGCGAACGACGTCAGGTAGTAGAGCGGGAAGACCAGCAGTGCGCCCAGGGAGAGCAGCACGGTGAGCGACGAGAAGAGGACCGTGCGGCCCGCGGTGTCCAGCGAGCGGCGCAGCGCCTCCTCCAGGTCGCGGCCGGCGGCCCGTTCCTCGCGGTAGCGGCTGACGATGAACAGGGAGTAGTCGATGGCCAGGCCGAGGCCGAGCGCGGTGGTGAGGTTGGTGGCGAAGATCGACACCGGGGTGAACTGCGCGACCACCACCAGGATCGCCAGGGACCCCACGACCGAGACGCCCGCGACGGCCAGCGGCAGCAGCGCCGCGGCGCCGGAGCGGAAGACGAGGATGAGCAGAAGCAAAGTGATCGGCACGGCGATCGACTCGGCGAGCAGCAGGTCCTTCTCGACGGACTCGTTGGCCTGCCGGTTGAACTCGGCGTATCCGCCGGACTTCACCTCCAGGCTGCCCTGTTCGCCGGTGACCTCGTCGACGATCTCCTCGGCGGTGGCGGTGATCTCGTCGTCGTCGCCGCCGAGCCGGGCCAGGATCAGGGCCTGGTCGCGCCCCTCGGAGACGAGCTGGGCGGCGGCCGGGTCGTCCTGGGCGGCGAAGGCGGACGTGACGGACTCGACGCCGTCCTGATCGGCGAGTTTCTCGGTGAGCCGTCGGCCGTCGCGCCGCGTCAGCGGGTCGTCGAGCGGCCGGTCGGGCGTGACGAGCAGGATGAAGTTGGCGTCGCCCGCGTCGAAGCGGTCCTCCAGGATCTCGGAGGCGGCGGACGACTCGGAGTCGGGGTCGTCGAAGCCGCCCGCGGAGAGCGAGGTCATCACCGGTCCGGAGACGACGGTGATCAGCACGAAACCCAGTGCGGACAATATGAGCACAAGACGGCGTCGATGGACGGCCAGCGACGCCAGTCGCGAAAGCATAGGGAAACTCCATCGGTTTGCATGGGAGCGGATGCAAGGCGAAGTGGCGCCGATAGGGCACGGGGTGCCATCGACGGGTGCTGCAGGAGAGGCCCCGCCCAGGGTGTGCATGAAATAGCCGTTCGAATACGGGTGTCAAGGCGCTTCGCGTACTCGATCGGTGAATTGCCCGGTCAGAGCGCGGGAGAAAGATTCCGCGGCGGGTCGGGGCGCGGCCCGGCGGTCGTACGGCCGCGGCGAGGGGGGACGACGATGCCGCGGAAGGGGGAGTGGGCGCCGTTTTCCGCCGGGGAAACGGCCCTGACCAGGGGCGATGGGAATGGGTGACAAGAAGGCGCGGCGACGCTACAGTTGGTCACATGACTAACTCGGTCGACCGGCCCCCCTCGTCCCGTGGTCAGCGACGGCGCGAGCAGTTGGTCGACGCCGGTGTGGAGCTGCTGGCGGAGGCCGGCTGGCCCGGTGTGACGACCCGCTCCGTCGCCGAACGCGCCAACGCCAACCTCGGGCTGATCCACTACTACTGGGGCGGCCTGCCGGCGTTGAAGACGGCCATCGCCCGCCGGGCCGGCGAGCAGGTCTTCGACCCGGTGACCGAGGAGTTGAGCGGGACCGCGACGCTGGAGCAGGCCCACGCCAAGCTGATCGAGCTGCTGGCCACCCCGCACGACGGCAGGACGGCCCGGCTGACGGTCGAGCTGATCGCGGGCGCGGCCCGCGAACCGCTCCTGGGCGAGGTGCTCCGGGAGGCGCTCGCCGAGACCAGGGGGCAGTTGCGCACCTGGCTCGCGCGGGTGCACCCCGCCGCCCCGGCCGGCAGCGAGACCGTGCTGATCGCCCTGCTGGACGGCATGTTGCTGCACCGGATGCTCGACCCCGACCTGGACAACGGCGAAGCGATAGCGGCCCTGTCGCGGTTCCTGCCCGGCGGCCCAGGCCCCGAGGGCGGCTGAGGGCCGCCCGTACGCAGACCCGGCGGCCCGGTACATCCCCCGGCCGGGCCGCCGCCCCTCCCGTCCCCGCACTCCCCCCTGCTCAGGAGGACGATCCACGTGGAAGCGGCCAAGCCGAGCTGGGCCTTCGGCGCCGGAGCCACCCCCTTGGAGAAGGGGTTGGCCTACGCGGTCTCCGCGTTCGGCATCTGCGTGCTGGCGGTCGGCGGGCACGGCCTCGGCTGGACCTGGTGGCAGTGGGTGATCGGGGCGCTGCTCGTCCACGACCTGGCGGGCGGCGTCGTCGCCAACGGGCTGGACACCGCCAAGCTCTTCTACCACTCCCCTCTCACCTACACCGACTCGGTCTTCGCCCGCTTCGTCCACCACCCGATCGGCTTCACGGCGCTCCACGTCCAACCGGTCCTGATCGCCCTGGTGATACCGGGCGGGACGTGGTGGTGGGGGGCGCTCTGGTACGGCTGGGCCCTCGTCGGAGCGGTCGTCGTGGAGCGCGCCGAGGAGCGGTTGAAGCGGCCCGCGGCCCTGGCCTGCGTCGTCACCGGGACCATGGTGGCGACGTACGTCGAGTCGCCTCCGGGGCTGGACTGGCTGCCGGCCGTGCTGCTGCTCAAGCTGGTCCTCGCGCACGGCGTGCCCGAACGCCTCGGCCGACCCGCCGCAATCGCCCCGGAAGGCGAATCGCGGGACGACGCGGTCGGCGGAAGCGGGGCCCCGGCGTAAGGGGGAACTGGCTGAAATCCCCATGCGAGGGGCATTGCGTCGACCGTGTGTCGAACTTTCAGCAAGGGGTGGACAGTTGCTGGAAGAGTATGCGTAAATATTACTTCCAGCCATCCATTTTTTTGTGAAACGGACGCGTATTCGCGGTGCGATGCGCTGTGGCCCACAAGTCTCCCGACGGACATCTTGTGCACACATCCGGTTCTCCCGGCTGGGGCGACATTCTGGCATGGGGGATATAAGCGAATGCGTCGATCGTCTTTTCTCTTCGCTCGGCAGCCGACCGGATGGTCGACCCCGCTCATCGCCCACCAGAGCACGGCAACGATTTCGAGCAGACGGGGAACGAATGCTGATCGAAGTTTTGGGTCCGATGCGCGTCACTCATGACGGTACCGAGGTCGAGATCCCAGGAGCCAAACCCAGGACCATCATCGCGAGCCTCGCCCTGCATCCGGGCGAGGTGATCTCCGCGGCCGACCTGCTGGACGAGCTGTGGGGAGCCAATCCGCCGCGGTCGGCCGGCAACTCGCTCCAGGGGCACGTGGCCCGATTGCGCCGCTCGCTGGCGCAGCAGACGAACCGGGCGCGCGCCCGTGACGTGCTGCGGACGTTCGGGTCCGGCTATCTGCTCGACATCGACGCGGACAGCGTGGACGCCCTGCGGTTCACCCGGATCGTGCAGGAGGTGGGCAGCCGCACCATCCACGAGGACCCGCGGCGGGCGATCGGCCGGCTCACCGAGGCGCTGGGGATGTGGCACGGCCCGGCCCTGGCGGACACCGGCCAGGGCATCAGTTGCCAGACGGCGTGCGCGCACCTCAACGAGACCAGGCTGATGGCCAGGGACCTGCTGATCGAGGCCCAGCTCGCCCTCGGCCTGCACCGCGAAGTCGTCCCGCAACTGGAGCAGTTGCTGACCCGCCACCCGTTGCGGGAGCGGTTCTGCGAGCAGCTCATGCTCGCCCTCTACCGCTCGGGCCGGCAGGCGGACGCCATCAACGTCTACTACCGCGTACGGGAACGCCTCAGCAAGGACCTCGGGCTGGAGCCCGGACCCGGTATGCGCAACCGGCTCACGGAGATCCTGCAGCAGGAGCCGAGCCTGATCCTCGCCGGGAGCTGACCCCCGCGCTCGGGGCCCGTCCGCGCCGAGGCCGACCGGCCGCCACCGTGCGGCACGGCGGCCGCGGCATCGCGTCGCCATCACCCGACTCGCTCCGGGCGCACCTCCGTTCAGCACGCTTAGTCACCTGACTAACTATAGTCCGGGTGTGCTTCTGTGTCACCCCCGCGCTGCCCGCGGTGACACGAGTGCGGCGGTATCCGGCCATCCGGATGCCGCCGTCTCCCATGCCCACATCCGGACAAAAAGGACTCAGTCAGGTTTCAGTGCATTCTCAGGAACCCCTGGAAAAGTCTTGTGCGCACCCTTCTACAACCTCGACTCGCGCGTTATTCGCAGACGAAACGGAGTCAGTGTGGGCACCGGTCAGCCGTCCCGTTCCACCCCTCAGAGCCTGCGCACCTATTACTCCTACGTGAACGGCGAGCGGAGGGAGAGCGGGGAATGGGTCTACGTGGTGGACTCCAACGCCCTGCTCGACGACGTCTTCGCCAGCCTCCGCCTCAAGCGCCGCCTGGAGCAGGGGCCGCTGGAGGACGTCGCGCCGGAGGGCCTGCCGGACACCGTGGTCGGCCGGGTCGCCAAGGCGGACCGCGACACCGTTGAGCTGGCGGTGAAGGCCGCCGCGTCGGCGTTCCCGGAGTGGGCCGCGGCGCCGCTGGAGACGAGGGTCGACCGCTTCGCCGAACTGCTCCACCGGCGCATATCCGACCACGCGGAGGAGATCGCCGCCATCCTGGTGGCGGAGGGCCACCCCCTCCCGCTGGCCCGCTGGCAGGTCTCCGGGATGCTGGAGATCTTCGGGGCGCAGTCCGCCGCGTTCTACCGCTCGCAGATGCTCCAGGAGTTCACCCACGGCGAGCGCCGGCTGCAGGTCCGCCGCCGCCCGGACGGCGTGGTCTGCCTCAACCCGCCGCAGAACGCCCCGCTCTCCAGCGCCATGCTGGGGGCCACCGCCATCATGGCCGGGAACGCGCTGGTCGTCCGGGCCCCCCGGAGCGGACCGCTGGGCGTGATGTACGTGCTCCAGGAGGTCGTCGCGCCCGTGCTGGAGGAGCTGGGCGCGCCCAGCGGCGTGCTCAACGCGGTCTGCGGCGACCCCGCGCCGATGCTCTCGGCCTGGCTGGAGAGCCCCGAGGTCGACGACATCATCTACTTCGGCAGCAGTGAGAACGGCGTCCGCTTCGAGCAGCGCTGCATCGCCGCCGGGAAGAAGCCGATCCTGGAGCTGGCCGGCAACGACGTGGTCACCGTCTGGAAGGACGCCGACGTCGAACTGGCCGCCGAGGCCCTGACCGAGAGCTTCTACGGCTCCGGCCAGCTCTGCATGATCCCCAACCAGGTCGTCGTCCACCCGGACGCGGCCGACGGACTGCTGGACGCGCTGCTGCGGCAGGTGCGCGAGATCCGTCCCGGCCGCCCCCAGGACCCGGACGTGCTGCTCACGCCCGTCCTGCGCAACGAGAAGTTCTTCGCCTGCCTGGAGCAGGCGCTGGACAAGGGCGCCGAGCTGGTCCACGGCGGCCACGCGACGGGGATGGACGGCGTCCGCGACCCGCACGGCATCTTCCTGGAGCCGACCGTGCTGGTGGTGCGCGGCCTGGCGCACGCCCGCGAGCTGGACGCCGTGCGCCACGAGACGTTCTTCCCGCTGCTGCCGGTGATCGTGGCCGAGCCCGCCGACGACGCGACGACGCTGGACCGCTTCGTGGCCTTCGTGGAGTCCAACGAGTACGGGCTGCGCAACTCGCTGTGGGCGCGGGACGAGCGGGTCGTGGAGTACTTCACCGACCGCATCACCGGCGGCGGCCTGCTCAAGGTCAACGACTCGCACATCGGCTTCCTACCCTGCCTGCCCACGCACGGCGGCACCGGGCTGACCGGCGGGGTCTTCGGCGAGGCCAACTACCCGATCCTGCGCACCTCGCACATCCAGGGCGTGAGCCTCAGCGGCGGTTCCCGACCGCGCGAGGCCGTCTTCGGCGCGTGGCGTGAGCTCTTCGGCTGACGCGTTCGTCGGGCACCTGCCGCAGGCGTTCGCCGCGACGCTCCAGGACGCCCTGAGGGACATCCGCGACAACCTGCCCTTCCGGGCGACCACGAGGGGAACCATGACCACAGTCGACACTCCGGGCGCAGCCGCCGAGGACCACACCGCGGACGCGCTGATCGAGCTCTACCGGACGCGCATGAACAAGGGGCGCGCCACGCTCGGCGAACTCTTCGGCCGCCACGTGGAGGTGGCGTCGGACGGGGCCTGGGTCACCGGCGAGGAGGGGCGCCGCTTCCTCAACTGCGGGGGGTACGGGGTGTTCATCACCGGCGCCCGCCACCCCGCGGTCGTCTCGCGCGTCGCCGAGCAGTTGGGCCGCCACCCCGTGGGGACGCGGCTCTTCCTGGAGCCGCAGGCCGCCTACGCCGCCGACGCGCTCGTGGCCCACGTGCCCGCGGGCCTGGAGCGGGTGCACTTCGCGTGCGGCGGCGCCGAGGTGGTGGAGGCGGCGATCAAGCTCGCCCGCACCCGCGGCCGCACCCGCCTGGTGGCCACCGAGGGCGGCTACCACGGCAAGACCATGGGGGCGCTCAGCCTCACCGGCAAGGACGTCTTCCAGGCCCCGTTCCGGCCCCTGCTGCCGGGCGTCGACCACGTGCCGTACGGCGACGCGGCGGCGCTGGAGCGACTGCTCGCCACCATGCCGGGCGAGGCGTGCGTCGTGCTGGAGCCGGTCCAGGGCGAGGCCGGGGTGGTCGTCCCGCCGCCGGGCTACCTGCGCGAGGTCCGCCGGATCTGCGACGCCCACGGGGCGCTGCTGGTGCTGGACGAGATCCAGACCGGGCTGGGCCGGCTGGGCGCCTGGTGGGGGGCCGACCTGGCGGGCGTGGTCCCCGACATCCTGCTCACCGGCAAGGCGCTGGGCGGCGGCGTCATGCCCGTATCGGCCCTGGTGGCGACGGCCGAGGTGTTCTCGGTCTTCGACCGGGACCCGTACCTGCACACCTCCACGTTCTCCGGCTCGCCCCTGGCGATGGCGGCGGTGCGCGGCGCGCTGGCCGCGATCGAGGAGGACGGCCTGGTCGAGCGGGCCCGCGACCTGGGCGACCGGCTCCTCACCGAGCTGCGGGCGATCGCCGTACGCCACTTCGGCCCGGCCGTCGCCGAGGTGCGGGGCCAAGGGCTGCTGATCGGCGTGGAGTTCACCGAACCGGGGCTCGCCGGCGAGCTGCTGATCGAGCTGCTCGAACAGGGCGTCATCGCCAACCACTCGCTCAACTCGCACATGGTGCTGCGCTTCACCCCGCCCGCCGTGCTCGCCCCCTCGGACGTGGCGTTCCTCTACGAGGCGTTCGACCGGGCCTGCCGCGCGCAGGCGGCGCAGTACCTCCCCTCCGTACCGACTCACTAGGCGGCATACCCATGCGTAGCGTGCAGCTTGCGATCGACATGCCCGGCACCGACCCCGACACCGCGTTCGCCGCGATCCGCGCGTTCGGCCGGTTCTCCGACCTGGCGCCCGCGGTGCGCTCGGTCGAACCGCACGAGGGCGGCAGCGACTGGGAGGTCTACTTCCGCAACGGGATCCTGCGCTGGACGGAGGCCGACCGCGCGGACGAGACCGCCCGCACCATCGACTTCGCCCAGGTGGACGGGGACTTCGCGTCCTTCTCCGGCCGCTGGCACGTGGTCGCGACGGCGGACGGCGGCCGGACCGACTTCACCTGCGACTTCGACTTCGGCATCCCCAGCCTGGTCGGCATCCTCGACCCGGTCGCCGAGCGCGTCGTCAAGGAGACGATCAGCCTGATCGTCATCGGCCTCTTCCCCGGCTCCACCGTCCTCGACGACGCCAGACTCTCGGACCGGCTGGCGCAGTTGGCGACGCCGCCCGCCGGCGCGGTCTGAGCCGGGGACGACCGTGATGACTCGGGCCTCGATCCTGGCCGGACTCGGCGTCCGGCTGCCGGAGCGGATCGTCACCAACGACGAGCTGGGCCGGGAGCTGGACACCTCCGACGACTGGATACGCAGCAGGACCGGCATCGGGCGGCGGCACGTCGCGGACCCCGGCACCGCCACCTCGGACCTGGCGTACGAGGCGGGCGGCCGGGCCCTGAAGTCCGCCGGCGTCGAACGCGCCGACGCGGTCGTGCTGGCCACCACCACCCCGGACCGGATCTGCCCGGCCACCGCGCCGCTGGTCGCCGCCCGGCTGGGGCTGGGGCCGGTGCCCGCGTTCGACGTGTCCGCCGTGTGCACCGGGTTCCTCTACGCGCTGGCCACCGCCCGCGGGCTGATCGCGGCGGGGATCGCCGACAGCGTCCTGGTGATCGGGGCGGACACCTACTCCACCCTCCTCGACCCGCTGGACCGCTCCGCGCGGGCCATCTTCGGCGACGGCGCGGGCGCGGTCCTGCTGCGCGGGGGCGAACCGGACGAGCCGGGCGCGCTCGGCCCGACCGTGCTCGGCAGCGACGGCGGCGGCGAGGGGCTGATCTCGGTGCGGTCGGGCGGCTCCAGGGAGCCGTTCCGCGCCGAGAGCGCCGCCGGCGCGGACCCGTACTTCCGGATGAACGGCAAGGCCGTCTTCCGCAACGCCGTGGAGCGGATGGCGCAGAGCGCGCGCCAGGTGGCGAAGGAGGCCGGCTGGGCGGTCGACTCCGTCGACCGGCTGATCGCGCACCAGGCCAACCTCCGCATCCTGTACGCCGTCGCCGACCAGCTCGGGCTGGGGCGCGACCGCTGCCCGGTCCACCTGGACCGGGTCGGCAACACCGCCGCCGCCTCCCTGCCGCTCGCGCTGGCCGACGCGGTGGACGGGCGGCGCCTCGTCCCCGGCCACCGCACCGTGCTCACCGCCTTCGGGGGCGGGCTCACCTGGGGCGCGACCGCCCTCGTCTGGCCGGACGTGCGACCCGCGTGAGCGCCCGGCCCACCACCCGCACCATCCACCCCTCCAGCGGACGCCGTGTCCGCACCACCGTTACGGAGACAGCCATGAGTGACGTGTACGCACGCTTCGTCGACCTTCTGGAGAAGGGCTTCGGCGCGGACGCCGGAGAGGTGTCCGAGAGCACCACCTTCATGGACCTGGAGCTGGACTCGCTCGCCCTGGTCGAGCTGGCGATCGCCGCGCAGCAGGAGTTCGGCGTGCCGATCGGCGACGACGAGCTGCACGCCGAGGACACGATGGCGCACGTCGCCAAGGTGATCGAGGCCAAGCTGGTGGAGGTCTGATGGCGGCCGGTGACGGCCGCTTCGACGCCGCCATCACCGGCCTGGGGATGGTGACGCCCGCCGGTTCGGGGGCGTCGCCCACCTGGGAGCGGCTGTGCGCCGCCGAGGCCACCTGCGCCGGCCCGGTCGAGGAACTGTCCGGCCAGCCCGTGGAGTTCGCCGCGCGGGTCCCCGGTTTCGACCCGGTGCGGGCGGTCGGGCGGCGCAAGGCGTGGCGGCTGGACCGCCACAACCAGTTGGCCCTGGCCGCCGCGGCCGAGGCCGTGGCCGACTCGGGGCTCTCCCCGGCCACCTGGGACGGGGCCCGCGTCGGGGTGGTCCTCGGGGTCGGGCTGGGCGGCGCGGCGAGCTGGGAGGCGCAGCACCGCAAGCTGCTGGAGCAGGGCGCCGAGAGCATGTCGCCGATGCTGATCCCCCTGCTCATCAGCAACATGTCGGCCGGGCACCTGGCGATGGAGTACGGGGCGCGGGGGCCGAACTTCGTGACGGCGACGGCCTGCGCCTCGGGCGCCACCGCCATCGGCGCGGCCCGCGAACTGCTGCGCGGCGGACTCTGCGACGTGGTGCTGACCGGGGGCGCGGAGGCGTGCGTGGTGCCGTCGATCGCGGGCGGCTTCGCCCGGATGGGCGCGCTCTCCCGGCGCGCCGCCGACCCCGCGGCGGCCTCCCGCCCGTTCGACGCGGGCCGGGACGGCTTCGTGCTCGCGGAGGGCGCGGCCGTCCTGGTGCTGGAGCGGATGGAGGACGCGCGGGCGCGCGGGGCCCGCGTGCGGGCGCGGGTCAGCGGGTACGGCGCGTCCGCCGACGCGTACAACCCGACGGCCCCCGACCCGGAGGGCAGGGGCGCGGAGCTGGCGGTACGGGCGGCCCTGCGGGACGCCGGGCTCGGCCCGGAGGACGTCGACCACGTCAACGCCCACGGCACCTCCACACCGCTGAACGACGTGTCCGAGGCCCGGCTGATCCGGCGGGTCTTCCCGCACCGGCCGCCGGTCACCTCCGTCAAGGGGGTGCTGGGGCACTCGCTCGGCGCGGCCGGGGCGATCGAGGCGGCGGCGGCCGCGCTGACGCTGGAGCACTCCTTCGTCCCTCCGACCGCGAACCTGGAGAGCCAGGACCCGGAGATCGATCTGGACGTGGTCGCCAAGGAGGGCCGGGAGGGGGCGCTCGCCACCGTGGTGAGCAACTCGTTCGGGTTCGGCGGGCAGAACGCGGTCCTGCTGCTGAGCCGGGCCTGAGCCCGGCGGGCCCGGCCACGGGCGGTACGGCACACGGCGGGGCCCGGTCGCGGGAAGCGACCGGGGCCCGCCGCGTGCGTCGCGCGGGGCCGGCTACCAGGCCGGCGAGGCGGAGTAGCCGGCGCCGACCCGCTCGCCGGCCGTCTCGTCGACGACGACGGCCATGGCGCCGAAGTCCCGCTCCAGGCCCCGGAAGACGTCCGACTCCATGTCCCGGTCGAAGGCGTCCCGGTCGCGCACGCCGATGATCTCGAAGTAGTGGAACGGGGCCTCGGGGCTGTGCGAGACCCGCTGGACGCTGAAGGAGACGACGCTGGGCAGTTTCGGGCATGTGGCGTAGTCGACCTCGCACACCCAGCGCTCGAAGCGCAGCGGGTCGACGGCGGGCAGCAGCTTGACGCGGTGGACGATGTACTCCACGGGGTCCTCCGGGGCGTAGGGGGTCAGCGGGCCGTGCGGCGCCGGGGGGCGCGGCCCAGGCCGAGCGCGCGGGCGATGTTGTTCTTCTGGATCTCGTTGGTGCCGGAGAAGATCCGGGACGGCAGCGCGTCGCGCAGGAACTCCTCCGCCTCCCCGTCCACGATCCCGAGCCCGCCGCGCAACTGCACGGCGTCCAGACCGAGTTGTACGGCCGCCTCGCTGACGGCGATCTTGGCGAGCGCGGGGTCGACCTCGTCCTGGCTGCCCTCGTCGAGGCCGACGGCGGCGCGGAAGAGCAGCAGCCGCGCCGCCTCGTAGCGCAGGGTCATGTCGACGATGCGGTGGCTGACCGCCTGGAAGGACCCGATGGGGGCGCCGAACTGCTCGCGCTGCCGGACGTGGTCGATGGTGGAGTCCAGCAGCCGCCGCATACCCCCGAGGTACGCGGCGAAGAGGCAGGTGCGCTCCCAGCGCATCGAGGAGGTGAACACGGCGGCCCCGCCGCCCTCCGCGCCCAGGACCTGGTCGGCGGGGACGGCGACGTCCTGGAGGTGGACGTCGGCGGTCGGCGAGCCGCGCAGGCCGACCTTGTCGTACGGGCGGCCGACCGTGAGGCCGGGCGTGCCCGCCTCGACGAGGAAGGAGGTCACCCCGAAGAAGCCGCCCTCGGGGTCGGTGACGGCCTGGACGAGGAAGACGTCGGCGACCGGGGCGTTGGTGGTGAAGCACTTCTCGCCGTTGAGGACGTAGTGGTCGCCGTCCCGTACGGCGCGGGTGCGCAGGCTGAAGGTGTCCGAGCCGGCCTCCGGCTCGGTGATGCCGTGGGCGGCGATCCGCTCGCCGGAGGCGAGCGCCGGCAGCCACCGCTTCTTCTGCTCGGTGGTCCCGAACTCCACCAGCGGCATCAGGCAGGCGTACAGGTGAGCGGCGACGGAGAAGGCGAAGCCGGTGTCCCGGCAGCCGCGGCCGAGCGCCTCCATCAGCGCGGTGGCGCTGACCGCGTCCAGCCCCGAGCCGCCGAACTCGTCGGGGACGCAGGTGCCGGTGGCGCCCTGCCGTCCGGCCAGCCGCCACCGGCGGCGGAAGTCGTCGGCGTCGAACGCCTCGGGCGCCCGCAGCCTCTTCTCGGCGAAGTCGGTGAGCGTGGCGCACATCTCTTCGGTGTCGCGGTCGAGGGTGAAACTGATCAGCGGTCTCATCGGCGGTGGTCCGTCCCGTCCTTCGGTGCGTCGTCGCGGTCGGCGCCGGGCGCTCCCGGCTCCTCGACCAGCAGGTGGTAGTCGATGCCGCCGGTGCCGAAGGAGCTGACCGCCGCGCGGCGGGGCCGGCCCGGCGTGGCCGGCCACGCCGCGGCGCGGGTGCGGAGCACGGCCGGCAGCTCCTCCAGCGCCAGCGCCGGGTTGGGCTCGTGGAGGTTGGTGTTCGGGGGCAGCGTCCTCGAGCGCAGGGCGAGCAGCGTGCGCAGGAGGCCGGCCCCGCCCGCGGCGGCGAAGGTGTGGCCCACGAAGCCCTTCGCGGAGCCGATCTCCAGCGGGCGGGCCCGTCCGGGCCCGCCGTAGACCCGGCCGGTCGCGGTGATCTCCACCCGGTCGCCGACCTTGGTGCCGGTGCCGTGCGCCTCCAGGTAGTCCACCTCCGACGGGGCGTGGCCGACCTGGGCGAACGCCTGGCGCATCGCCCGGACCTGGCCGTCCGCGTCGGGGGCGATCAGCGACTTGGCGTCGTTGGCGGCGCCCATGCCGGTGAGCAGGGCGACGATCGCGTCCCCGTCCCGCTCGGCGTCCGAGCGCCGCTTGAGCAGGAACAGCGCGCACCCGTCGCCGGGCGTGAAGCCGTCGGCGCCGGCGTCGAAGGGGGTGATGCGGGTGTGGGAGAGCAGGCCGAGCGCGGAGCAGAGCACCATGTCCCGCGACGAGCAGGGCAGTTCGACCCCGCCGGCCAGGGCGTAGTCCGCGGCGCCGTTGCGCAGGGCGGTCATCGCGGTGTCCAGGGCGGCGAGCGAGGAGGCGCAGGCGGCCTCCACCGCCATCGGCACGGCGTCCAGCCCGTACACCCCGGCGAGCAGCGCCGCCGAGCCGCTGGCCAGGGCTCCGTCGAAGGTGTGGGGCGTCGGCCCGGCCGGTCGGCCGTAGCCCCGCCGGGCCGCCTCCAGGAGTCGGTCGACCTCCGCCGCGGAGAGCGCCTTGAAGGCGGTCAGACCCCGGACGTGCTCCTCCAGCTCCCCGATCGAGGCGTCCACGTGGGCCTGCCGGTCGGCGGCGAGGCCGAGGTTGCCGGCCAGGGCGATCAGCCCGCGCCCGGTGAGCGGTCCCCCGGCCCGGCGGCCGAACAGCTCGGCCGCGACCGCCAGCACCATGCGCTGGGCGGCGTCCATCGCCGCGTACCGCTCGGGGCCGATCGACGCGCCCGGCGGCGGGGAGAGCGGGACCGGGGCGTGTCCGCCCAACTCCGTGTAGCTGTGGGTGAGGCTCAACGCGCCCGGCGCGTAGTGCAGTTCGCGGTCCAGCCGGTCCGGCGGAACCGGGCGCAGCCGGTCCTGGCCGTCCAGCATGAGCCGCCAGTAGGCGTCGGCGTCCTCCGCGTCGGCGAACCGCCCCCCGTAGGCGACGACGGCGATCGGCTCGGGGCGCGCGCCGGTGCGCGGCGCCGCCCGCGTCGCCGCCGTGCCCCCGCGAGGGGCGGCCGGGCGCGGCACGTGCTCCTCCAGGACCAGGTGGCACAGGGTCCCGGTGATCGACGCCCCGCTGACGGCGGCCCGCCGGGGCGCGGAGCCCTCGGGCGCCGCCCAGGCGGCGGCGGCCACCGGACCGCTGCGGGTGCGGTGCGCGGGCAGTGTGCGGTGGTGCAGCGCGAGCGCCGCCGTCGTGACCGCGGCCAGCCCGGCGTGCGCGAAGGTGCGCCCGATCCGGTGGCGTACGGTGCCGATGACCGGCGCGTCCGCGCCGAACCCGCCCTCCAGCGCCTCCCGTTCGCGGGCGTCGGCCTCGCCGGACGCGGTGCCGGCGCGCTCGACGTACTGGACCGCGCCGGGCCCGGACGCGCGGTGGGCGGCGCGGGCGGCCTCGCGGTGCCGCTCGGCCGAGGTCTCGTGGCGGAACGCGCCGGCGCGGCCGCGGTGGCGGATGCCGCTCCCCGCGATCACGGCGTAGATCCGGTCGCCGTCCCGCTCGGCCGCGGCCAGCGGCTTCAGCAGCAGCGCGCCCACGCCCTCGGAGAGGTCGTCGGCGGGGGAGGAGTCGCCGTGCGCGGGCGGCGGGAGCCCCTTGGCCCGCAGCAGCGCGGCCAGCACCCCGCTCTCGTACAACTGCCCGGTGACGACCAGGGCGCGCTCGGCGAGCCCGGCGCGCAGCGACCCGAGGGCCTGGTCCAGCGCGAGGAAGGACGTGGCGTCGGCGGACTCCACGGCGAGCGTCCGGCCGCGCAGCCGGAACGCCGACGCTATGCGGGCCGGGATGGTGCTCGTCATCTCGCCGACCCGGTCGTGCGGGGCCGCGCCGAGGCTCCCCCGCAGCAGCCCGCGCAGCTCCTCGGCGGCCTGGGCCGCGTTCTCGGCCGCCCTCGGGACGCCCAGGGCGAGCGCGGCCCGCTCCACCTCGCGGGCGTAGCCGCTGCCCGCGATGCGCAGCGCGTTGGCGTACTGCCGGTCGAGGCCGAAACAGGCGCCGACCACGACGTCGGTGCGGTCGTCCGCACCGGCCGGGCCGGCCCCCGCGTCCGCCAGGCACTGGTCGGCGGCCTCCAGCATCAGCAGTTGCAGCCGCGCCAGCGAACGCGCCTGGACCGGCGGGATGCCGAAGCGGGCCACGTCGACCGCGGGCTCGTCCGGCGCCCAGCGCGCCGGCTGCCGCGTTCCGTCGGATGCGTTCCGTACCCATGCCCAGTAGGCCTCAGCCCCCACTGCCCGAGGAGTGAGCGCGGCGATTCCGATGATAGCCGTTCGCTCTGGTCCGGTGTTTTCCTGCTGAACGCAGGATGCGACTTCGGAGTGCATGACGGGCAACTCCAGATTTTATCGTTCGGCCGGTTGGCGAAAATCCGTGGAAACGTACCACAGGAATACGGCGTCCAGGGGAGGGGGCGGCTGTCGTCCCGCACGGTGCGCGAAGTCCGGCCAAGGCCCGTGCCCCGGCTGTGCGGATTTCCGTCCGAAGTCCGCGGCCCGCCTCCGGCCCGGAGCCCGTGCACCCCGTTTGACCTGGGCAGATGGGCGCGACAGCCGATTGACATCGGAATCTCAGCGGGATGCAAGCTGCGTCTGCGACGGTTGTCCCGGCTCGGCGTCCTGTCGAATACAAGTGTAAGGCGGCCATGATTACTGAGCAGTCGATCATCGAATACATAGCCGCGGTCTGGCTTGATGGTGACACTGAGGGACTGGATGCCGAAACGCGTCTCACCGAATTGGGCATCATCGATTCCGCCGCGATTTTCGACCTGGTGCACTTCCTGCAGAGCGAATTCCGTATCACGGTGCCGTTGCACGAGGTCGCGCCGAAGAACTTCCAGTCGGTCAGCGCCGTGACCGAGCTCGTGGACCGCATCCGGAACGAGAGGGAGGCCGCCCGATGACGGAGCCGGCGGACACCACCGAGGGCCCCTCGCCCATCCACCGCCAGGTCGTCGAGATCGTCGCGTCCCGCACGCTGTACGACACCGCGCGCCTGACGCCGGAGAGCGACCTGGAGGGCGAGCTGGGCATCGACTCCGTGGTGCTGGAGTCGATCCTCCAGGCGCTGAGCGAGCACTTCGGCCTGGAGAGCGACTGGGAAGCGGCCCCGACGACCCTGCGGGAGCTGGTGGCGGACGTGACCGCCGCGCTCGCCGCGCGCGAGGGCGGGGACGGCGTGGACGGTGGGGACGAGCTGCTGCGGACCCTGGTCGACACGGCCGTACGGCACACCCACTACCAGCGCCACCAGCTCGGCCTGGACGCCGACTTCGAGAGCGAGCTGGGCATCGACTCGGTCGTCCTCACCTCGATCATCGCGGACACGGCCGACGCCGCCGGCATCCCGCAGGAGGCGACCACCGCCGTCCAGGCCACCACGCTGCGCAAGCTGCACGCCGAACTGGCGTCCCTGCGCCCGCTGGACGGCCGGGAGACGGCGGCGGACGGACCGGACGCGTGGGACGGCCGCTCCATGAAGGACTTCATGGAGGAGCGGGACCCCGACCTCTTCGCCAAGGCCCGCTCGTTCCGCCGCTACCGCGCCCGCCGCGAGCAGGAGAAGCTCTACTGGTACGGGATGCCGCACCGCGCCATGAGCGGCAGCCGCGCGGTGATGTACGACGACCTGGAGGGCCGGGAGCGCGAGTTCCTGATGTTCGCCTCCAACAACTACCTGGGCCTGGCCAACCACCCCAAGGTCATCGAGGCGATCTGCGACGCCACCGGCGCGTTCGGAGCCACGCACACCGGCTCCCGCATCATCGGCGGCACCAACGAGCTGCACCGCGAGCTGGAGCGCCGGCTCGCCCGCCTCAAGGGCCGGGAGGCGTGCGCGGTCTTCCCCGGCGGGTACTCCGCCAACCTCGGCGTCATCTCCGGCCTGGTCAAGAGCTACGACGCGGCCGTCGTCGACCGGCTCAACCACATGAGCATCGTCGACGGCTGCAAGCTCTCCGGCGCGGTCCGCAAGATCTACCGCCACAACGACATGGCCGACCTCGAACGCGTGCTCCAGCGCTGCGCCGGCGAGGTCATGGGGAAGCTGATCATCGCCGACGGCGTGTTCAGTATGCACGGCGACGTCTGCGACCTGCCCGAGATCGTGCGGCTGGCACGGGAGTACGGCGCGCGCGTGCTGGTCGACGACGCGCACGCCACCGGCGTCCTGGGCGAGCGCGGCACCGGCACCGCCGAGCACTTCGGGCTCAAGGGCCAGGTCGACCTGGAGCTGGGCACGATGAGCAAGACCCTGGCCGGGATGGGCGGCTTCGTCGTCGGGGACGAGGACGTCATCGACTACCTCCGCTTCTACGCGAACTCCTACGTCTTCGCGGCGAACATCCCGCCCGGCACCGCCGCCGGGCTGATCGCCTCCATCGACGTCATGGAGGCCGAGCCGGAGCGCGTCACCCGGCTCTGGGACAACATCCGGACGCTGCGCTCCGCGCTCCTGGACGCCGGGTTCGACCTGGAGCGGACCGAGAGCGCCATCCTCCCGATCGTCATCGGCGACGAGCGCACCGCGATGGAGATGGGCCGGGCCGTACGGGCGCGCGGACTGTTCTGCCAGACCGTGGTCTTCCCCGGCGTCCCTCTGGGCGACGCGCGGCTGCGGGTCAGCGTCACCAGCGAGCACACCGCCGAGGACCTGCGGGAGGCCGCGGGCGTCTTCGTCGAGGCCGGACGCGAGGTCGGGGTGCTGCCCCCGGCCGAGCGGTGAGGGGGGCGCCGTGAAGAACGCCCGGAAGGGGAGCGTCTCCGTGATCCGGCTGCCGCGCGGACTGGACGAGGGCGAACGCGCCCGCCCCGCGCTGGTCGGCGAGGAAACCGTCTCGTACGGCGAGCTGACCCGGCGCGTCGACGGGCTCGCCCGGTGGCTGCGCGAGGCCGCCGGCCCCGGCGATCGGGTGGCTGTCTGGCTGGACAAGCAGCCGCGCTACGTGGAGGCGGTGCTCGCCGCCCTGGAGACCGGCTGCGTGTACGTGCCGCTCGACGGGGCCCAGCCGGTCGGCCGGGTGGCGACGATCCTCGGCGACTCCTCGCCCACCGTGCTGTTCACCGACCGGGCGCGGTGGGGGCGGCTCACCGCGGAGCGCCTGCCCCCGTCGCTGCGCGCCGTCGTCCTGGCCGACGGGGCGGAGGACGGCGGGGCCGAGGAAGCCGGAGCGGCCCGGCTCCGCGCCTGGCCCGCACCCGCCCCCGCCGGCGCGGCGGCGCCCGGCGGACGGCCCGTCGACCCCGACGACCTGGCCGCCCTCCTCTACACCTCGGGCTCCACCGGCACACCGAAGGGGGTCAAGATCTCCCACCGGAACCTGGCCAACTTCGTCGGCTGGGCGCTGGAGGAGCTGGACGTGGGCCCGGCGGACGTCTTCGCCAACCACGCCTCGTTCAACTTCGACCTCAGCACCTTCGACCTGTTCACCGCGCTCGCCGCGCGGGCCGCGCTGTGGGTGGTCCCGGACGCGGGGGCCAAGGACGTCTCCGCGCTCGCCTCCGGCATCCGCCACCACGGCGTCACCGTCTGGTACTCGGTGCCCTCGATCCTGCACCTGCTCACCGCCTCGGGCGCGCTGACCGCCGAGCACACGGCCACGCTGCGGTACGTCCTGTTCGCCGGCGAGGTCTTCCCGATGGCCCAGCTCACCCGGCTGGCCGAGGTGCTGCCGCCCCGGACCGCGCTCTACAACCTCTACGGGCCGACCGAGACCAACGTCTGCACCTACCACCGGGCCACCCCGGACGACCTGCGGCGGGAGCACCCGCTGCCGATCGGAGCCCCGATCAAGGGCGCCCACGTCCGGGTCGAGGACGAGGACGGCGGCGCCGTCACGGACCCGTCCCGGCCGGGCGAACTCGTCGTCTCCGGCGCGTGCGTCACCCCCGGCTACTGGGGCCGGGAGCACGAGCCGGCCGCCGAGGACCACCGGGCCGGCCGCCACCGCACCGGCGACCTGGTCGCGTACGAGGACGGCCTGCTGGTCTACCGGGGCCGCAAGGACCGGATGGTCAAACTCTCCGGCTACCGCGTCGAGCTGGGCGAGGTCGAGTCGGCCGTCCTGCGCCACCCGGCCGTCCAGGACGCGGCGGTGATCACCACCGGGGAGGGCGGCCGGGCCCGGATCGCCGTCTACTACGTCCCGCGCGAGGGCGCGAAGCCGCCCAACCTGCTCCAGCTCAAACAGCACTGCACGGTCTACCTGCCGCCCTACATGCTGCCGCACGCGGCGACCCGGCTGGCCGACCTGCCGCGCAACGCCAACGGCAAGACCGACTACCGCGCCCTGGCCGCCGCCGTCCGCCCGCTGCCCTGACGGCCCGCCCCGCCCGGCCGCCGCCCGCCGCATCCCACACCACCGAGGACACCGTGCCCCCAGCCGAACCGCCCGCACGCGCCGACGGACCGTGGTTCCCCGAGGGGGCCCCCGGCCCCGGCGGCCCGGACGCGCTGCCGCTGGTGTGCTTCCCGTACGCGGGCGGCACCCCGTCGGTCTTCCACCGCTGGGCCGGCCCGCTCGGCCCCGGCGTACGGATCGCGGCCCCGCTGCTGCCCGGCCGCGGGCTCCGGCTGGCACAGGAGCCGTTCACCGCGATGGGCCCGCTGGTCGACGCCCTCGCCGAGGCGCTGACGGACCGGGGCCTCGACGCGGGCTGCGCGTTCTTCGGCCACAGCATGGGCGCGGTGCTGGCGTACGAGGTGGCGTGCGCCCTGCGCGAGCGCGGCCGGCCGGGGCCGAGGGGGCTCTTCCTCTCCGGCAGCCGGGCCCCGCACGCCTACGGCGACCGCCGCGACAGCGAGCTGCCGGAGCGGGAACTCGTCGCCCTGCTCGGCGACCTGGGCGGACTGGGCGCCGGACCCGGCGCCGTACGCCAGGCGTTCCTGCGCCGCCGGCTGCCCGCGCTCCGCGCCGACCTGCGGGTCTGCGACCACTACCGGTGGCGGCCGAGGGACCCGCTGGACGTGCCCCTGACCGTCATGACCGGGGCCGACGACCCGCTGGCCCGCCCCGAGCAGGCCGCGTCCTGGCGCCCGTACACCACCGCCGCGTTCCACCGGCGCACCTCGCCCGGCGGCCACTTCTACCTGCTCGACGAACCGACCCGAGACCTCTTCCTGCGCGAACTGCGCCGCTGGTGCGCAGGGACCACCCCCGCCGGTCCGGGCCCCCGCGCCCTCGCCGGACCCGACCGCACACCCCCGAGGTACTCATGACGCCGACCGGACACCGCTCCCGCACCGCCTCGCCGCTGACGACCGCGGCGACGGTCGCCAGGCTGCTCCGCTCCCCCCGGATCAGGCTGCTCCTGTCCCTCTCGGGCAAGCTGGTCATCCCGGTGTACCGGGCGGCCTTCCTGACCGCCGCGGCCGGCAGCGGAGTGCTGCGCCGACTCGCCGAGAGCCCCGCCGACCTGGAGACCCTCGCCGCGGAGCTGGGCGTCCGGGGCGACGCGCACCGGCTCGGCCGCTGGCTCGACACCGGTGTGCGGCTCGGCCAGTTGCGGTCGCACCACGGCAGGTACGCGCTGCGCGGCCGGCTCGCCAAGCAGCTCGCCCGCGTGGAGAACGACGCGGCCGCCGGCGCGCTGGAGGAGGTCGTCCGCTTCCACTGCCCGGTGCTCCTGGACGCCCCGCGCATGGCGCGCGAGAACCGCTCGTTCAGCCTGGGGGACCAGGACGGCGCGGTCATCGCCCGCTCCTCGCTGGTGGTGCAGCCGTTCATCGAGGAGGCCGTCTCCCGTGTCCTGGACCGGCACGGCCCCGTACGGCTCCTGGAGATCGGCTGCGGCAGCGGGGTGTACGTGCGCCACGCCGCCGCGCTCAACCCCCGGCTGACCGCGCTCGCCGTCGACCTCCAGCCCGAGGTGGCCGCCGAGGCGGCCCGCAACATGGTCCGCTGGGGCATCGCCGACCGCGTCACCACCCGCCAGGGCGACCTGCGCGACCTGGAGCCGGACGGGCGCTACGACCTGGTCACCCTGCACAACAACATCTACTACTTCCCCGAGTCCGACCGGGTCGAGGCGCTCGCCCGCGCCCGCGCGGCCCTGGCCCCCGGCGGCCGGCTGCTGCTCACCACCTCCTGCCGGGGCGGCAGCCCGAGCCTCGAAGTCCTCAACCTGTGGTTCGAGTTCGCGGACTTCGGCGGGCCGCTGCCGGTGGAGGAGGAGCTCGTCGCGCAGATGAGGAAGGCGGGGTTCACCGACGTGGAGGCCCACCGGATCGTCCCCGGAGAGCAGTTCCGCGCCTTCGTCGGCGCCAACTCCTGACACCTGCCACCCGCACCGCCCCTTCTGGAGGTTCCGCATGACCGCCACCGACGGCACCCCGACCACCGAGGCCCCCGAGGGCGACACCGAGTTCGTCGTCGTCCTCGGCTCCGGCGCCCCCGTCATCACCGAGCACCTGGGCGGCAAGGCCGCCCGGCTCGGCGAGATGATCGAGGCGGGCGTGCCCGTCCCGCCCGCCTTCTGCCTCACCACCCGGCTGTTCCGGCGCTTCCTGGACGAGTCCGGACTGGCCGAGGAGCTGCGGTCCGGCGACACCCCGGCCCGCAAGGAGATCGTCGCGCGGGAGCTGCCGGAGCCGATCGCCCGGATGATCCTGGACGCCTACGCGGCGCTGGGGCGGCCCCGCGTGGCGGTGCGGTCCTCGGCGAGCAAGGAGGACTCGGCCGACCAGTCCTTCGCGGGCCAGCACGACACGGTCCTCGACGTCGGCGGCGACGAGGCGGTGCTGCACGCGGTGAAGGAGTGCTGGGCCTCCCTGTGGTCGGACCGCGCCACGGTCTACCGGGACGACCCCGCCTCGGTCGGCTCGATGGCCGTGGTCGTCCAGGAGATGGTCCACGCGGACGTGAGCGGGGTGCTCTTCACCGTCGACCCGATGGGCGGCCGGCCGCACCGCATGGTGGTGGAGTCCTGCTGGGGCCTGGGCGAGGGGCTGGTGTCGGGCAAGGTCACCAGCGACCTGTTCGTGGTGGACGACCGCACCCTGGAGGTCGTCGAGCGGCGCGTGCGCTACAAGGTCACCCGGTGCGCGGCCGTGGAGCCCGGCCGGGTGGCGCTGGTGAAGGTGGACCCCGCCCGGCGCGACCGGCCCACCCTCACCACCGAGCAGCTCGGCGAACTGGCCCGGCTCGCCGTGCAGGTGCGCGACAGCTACGGCGCCGAGCAGGACATCGAGTGGGTGCTCAAGGACGGCCGGATCTCCCTGCTCCAGACCCGGCCCATCACCACCGGGCCCCAGCCGCCGAGCCGGCACACCCCGTACGTCAAGGACGTGCCCGACCACGTCCGGCAGAACACCATGTGGTCGCGGATGGACATCGGCGAGATCTTCGTCGGCGGGATGACGCCGCTCGGCCTGAGCTTCGCCCGCTACTACCAGCGGCACATCCACGGCGACTGCGTCCGGTCCATCGGCGCCCGCGAGACCGGCGACATGGACCTGCACATGGGCTACCTCCAGGGCCACGTCTACCTGAACGTCTCCTACACCTCGCACGTCCTCACCCAGAGCCCGCCCACCAAGGACGCCGCCGTCTTCACCGAGCGCTTCGCCAGCGAGGAGGTGGACATGGCCTCCTACCGCTCCCCCTTCGGACAGTTCACCTCCGGCGCGCGCAGCGCGGTCGCCGCCGGGCACTGGGCGGCGAGCTTCGTCAAGGAGCTGGCCGGGATGCGCAAGCGGGCCGAGCGGATGGCCGCCTCCCGCCACCGCGCGTACGACCGGGCCCGCGCCCTGGACCTCACCCGGCTCGGCCGCGCCGAGCTGGGGGCCGAGTTCGACCGCTACCTGGCGTACTGCAAGGCGATGAACGTGGGCTACATGCCCTACTACATCAACGCCTTCGCCTTCTACAGCGCCTTCTCCGACCTGTGCGCCCAGTGGCTCGGCGACAAGGGCGCCAACCTGCAGAACCGCATCAAGACGGACATGTCCAACCTGCGGACCGTCGAGTCGGCCCGCGAGCTGTGGGAGCTGGCCCAGGAGGCGCGCCGCCGCCCCCGGGTGCTGAGGACCCTCGTGGAGTCGCCGCTGACGGACGTCGAGTCCGAGCTGCGCGCCACCGACGAGGGCCGCGCCTTCTGGGACGGGCACGTCGTGCCGTTCATGCGCGCCAACGGCACGCGGGGCCGCCAGGAGATGGAGCTGACCCACCCGCGCTGGGTGGACGACCCCGCGTACGTCTTCCAGATGGTCCGCCGCTACGCGCAGGACGAGCAGTTCTCCATCGACGACCTGCTGCGCGGCGACGGCGGCGTGGCGCGGGAGGCCGAGGCGGTGCTGCGCGACCTGCCCCTGCCCAAGCGGATCGTGCTGCGCCGGATCATGTCCCTCTTCGCCACCTGCAGCGAGCTGCGCGAGATCACCCGGATGGCGATGGTCACGTCGGTCTGGCTGGTCCGCACCGTCGTCTACGAGGTCGGCCGCCGGCTGGTGGACGAGGGCGTCCTGCACTCCGCGGACGACATCGCCTTCCTCGACTTCGAGGACGTACGCGCCTACCTCGGGAGCGACCGCGCCGCCGCCGACGTCTTCCCGCGGGCCGAGCTGGTCGAGCGCAGGCGCACCCACGAGTACCACAACAGGCTGCCCGAGCCGCCGCTCACCTTCATCGGGGAGTACGACGTCACCCAGGCCCTGCGCGCCCCGGAGGACGGCACGCGCCTGGAGGGCCTGGGCTCCAGCCCCGGCCGGATCGTCGGCCGGGCGCGGATCATCGAGGACCTGGCCTGGCAGGCCGACGAGTTCCAGCCGGGGGAGATCCTCATAGCCCGCTTCACCGACGCCTCCTGGACCCCGCTGTTCGCCATCGCGGGCGGCGTGGTCACCGACATCGGCTCGATGCTCTCGCACAGCTCGATCGTCTCGCGCGAGTTCGGGCTGCCGTCCGTGGTGAACTGCAAGCACGCCACCCAGCGGATCTCCACCGGCGACATGATCCGCGTGGACGGCGACGCCGGTCTCGTCGAGGTCGTCGAGCCCGCCGCCGCACCGGACGCGCCGGGCCCGGACGCGCTGGGGGGCTGACCGTGCCGCTCCCGCCACCGGCCCCGGCGGCCCCGCCCGCCGGGCGCCACGCGCTCCTGGCGGGCCTGGAGGACCGGCTGCGGCTGGACGCCGAGCGGCCCCTGCTGGTCCACCGCGCGCCGGGGCCGCTCACCTTCGCCGTGGTCTCCGTCGCCTGGCTGCGCGCCCTGGCCCCCGAGGCGGTGGAGCACCTGGCCGACACCCGGCTCAGCCCGGTCGAGCGGGCCGTCCACCGCGGGCTGCCGCTGCCCAAGCGCCGGTCCGAATGGCTGGCGGGCCGGCTCGCCGTCAAGTACGCGGTCGCCGACCACCTCCAAAGGACCGGCCCGCACACCGGGGGCGGCGGGCCCGCCCTCCGCGAGATCGTCGTGCGCGCGGTCCCCGACGGGCCGCGGGCCGGCAAGCCCTTCGTCCGACAGGCCGCCCACATCGCGCTCTCCCACTCGCTCGACCACGCCGTCGCCGTCGCCGGCGCCCACCCGCTCGGCATCGACCTGGAGGGGCGGCCGATGGGGCCGCACCTGGCCCGGATGCTCGCCGTGCCCGGCGGCGAACACGCCCCGGCCGGGCTGCGGCGGGTCGCCCGGATGCCCCTGGCGCTGCGCTGGGCCTGCCGGGAGGCGGTCGTCAAGTACACCGGCGTCGCCGGGCGCGAGGCGCTCCACCAGGTCCGGATCACCGACTGGCACGGCGACGGCGTCTTCCGCTGGACCCCCGGCGCCGCCCTGCTCCGGCACTGCCGCGGGGCCGACGGCCTGCCGGCCCACGGCTGGGCCCGCCGGCTCGGCGCCTACGCACTGGCTGTCACATGGAGGTAGGACCCCCCTTGGCCCCCGCTGAAACCCCTTCGACCCCCACCCTGGTCACCTGCGGCGACTTCGGCCGAGCGCTGCGGTCCGCCGCCGAGACCGCCCGGCTCGCCCCGTCCTCGCACAACTGCCAGCCCTGGGCGCTGGTCGCCCTGAGCAGTCCGGAGGCCCGCGCGAGCGCCGCCCGGCTGCTGGACGCGTCGGGCGGCTCCGGCCCGCGCGAGGGCAGCGAGTACGTCGCCGTCGTGCTCGACCGCGACCGGCAACTGGACTCGCTGGCCGCCCACGAGCTGGAGATGCTGGTGAGCTGCGGCGCGTTCGCCCACCTGCTGGTCCAGTCCCTGGCCTGCCAGGGCTGGTGGCTGGAGCGCCACGTGCTCACGGACGAGCCCGGCGGCTGGGCGTACCGCGGCGTCCCCGCCCCGGTGCGGGCGCTGGGCGCGGCCGGGTGGCGCCCCGGCTGGTCGCTGATGGCCGTCCTGGAGCTGCGCTACGCGGGCGTGCCGCAGGGGAGCCTGACGGAGTGGCAGCGCCTCGCGGCGGCCCGCCGGACCAACCGGGGCCCCTACACGGACCGGGAGGTCGGCGCCGACGCCCTGAGCCGGCTCCAGCACGCCGCGCGGGGCCTGCCCGCCCGGGCGCCGGTGGCCGTGCGCCACCTCACCTCCCGCGCGGACCGCGACCGGTTCGTCGCCTTCGTCTCCCGCCACGCCCACCGGGACTTCAGCGACCGGGCCGCCTGGCGCGAGACGTACGCCTACGTCCGGCCCACCCGCGCCGAGGCCGAGCGCCGAGGCGACGGGTTCAGCCTGAGCCAGCTCTTCGGCCCGCTCCACCCGCTGCGCGCCCTGATGCTGCGCACCGCGCTGCGCCCGGACACCATGCGCCTCCTCCGGCACGCCGGCTACCCGCGCCTGCTGGCCCGGCGGATGGCCGCCGCGATCCGCCCCACCCCGGCCATCGTCGCCCTGGGCCTCACCGGGACCTCGCCCAGCGCGGCCGACGCGCTGCGCGGCGGCGCGCGGCTGGCCGACTACTGGCTGGCGGCGACCCGCGAGGGGCTGTCGCTGCACCCCGTCAGCATCGTCCTCCAGCACGAGGACCTGCGCCGGCGGCTCCAGGCCGAGCTGTCGCTGCCCGGCCGCACGTTCTTCGTCAGCCGCCTCGGCCACGCCGCGTCCGACTTCCCCCCGGCCCCCCGGCGCGCGGCGGAGAGCTTCACCGTCGCGCTGTAGTCGCGGGCGGGCGAGGCACACTGCAGGGGTAGACAGCCGCGACGCAGAGGACGGACGCATGATCACGCTGAAGAAGGAAGACGGACCGGCGGACCTGGGCGGGGTGACCCACCTGTCCATCGGGGTGTCCTGGGACCCGACCGTGGGCAGCAGCGGCGGGCTGATGGGCAAGCTCCGGCAGAAGGCCGGGACCGACCTGGACCTGATCGCCATCGCGATGCAGGGCGCGGACCCGGTACGGCTGGCCGGGCTGGACTCCCTGGACCCGCTGGGCAACGGCTCGCTGGTGCACAGCGGCGACAACCAGAGCGGGCACGGGGACGGCGACGACGAGACCGTGACCGTCGAGTTCGCGCGGGTGCCGCAGAACATCACGTCCATCGTGTTCGTGGCCGCCGCGTACAAGAAGCGCAGCGCCTTCCAGAACGCGCGCAACATCAGCTTCAAGGTGTACGACGCGACCGGCGGCAGCACGCAGCAGGTCGCCGACATCTGGCCGAGCCTGCTGACCAAGGACAACGGCTGCGCCGTGGCCAAGGCGGTGCGCGCCGGCGCGGACTGGAAGCTCGAGGTGATCAACGAGACCGGGAAGATCAAGCAGGGCGACGAGCAGGACCTGATGCGCTTCGCGGCGAGCAGGTAGCCGGGAGCACGGCGAACGCCCTCCGACCCGCGGGGAACGGGTCGGAGGGCGTTCGCGTACGCCGGAGGAGTGCGCCCGGAGCGCGCGGGCGGGACCCGCGCCGGGTCAGGGGCGGTCGTCCAGGCCGGGGAGCTCCGCTTCGACCGCCTCCGCCTCGTCCGCCTTGGCCTTGGCGTCGGGGTCGAGGTCCGCGCGGTCGCCGTCGACGGCGCTGAGGGGGGAGCGCTCGTCGATGACCTCGGTGGGCGCGGGCGGCTCGACCAGCCAGTCCGGGTTGGCCTGCTTGTCCCACCAGCGCCACGCGGCGTACGCGCCGCCCGCGAGGGCGCCCAGGATCAGCAGCCCCTTGAGGGAGCGGCCGGTCCGGGCGCGCCGCTCGTGCTTCCTGGCGAGCTTCTGGATCTCCTGGGCCGTGACCGGGCTGCGCAGCGCGGCCAGGGCGGCGGCGCTGCGGGCGGAGGCGTGCTCGGCCAGCGGCTGGGCGACGGCGCGGGCGTGCTCGACGCGGGGGGCGGTGTAGTCGGCGGCGTTCCGCGCGGCCTTCCGGGTGGAGGCCGCCGCGCGCTGGGCGGCCTCGTCGACCTTCGGCGGCACATGGGTGAGGGCCTGCTCTAGGCGCGGCGCGAGGTGGGACGCGTACTGGACGCGGGCCTGCTGGGCCGCCTTCGTCACCTTGGGCGCGAGCCGGGCACGGGCCTCGTACGCGTAATGGGCCGCCTGCTCCTTGGCCGTGTCGGCGTAGGGCGCCACCACTTCCGCGGCGTGCTGCGCGCTCTCCTTCGCCGAGTCGGTTGCGGCGCGCACGCTGTCGATGCGGGTCACGTGATCCTCCTCCTTGGTGGCGGGTAGGTACTCCGCCTGTCCGCCCAGTTCGAAATCATGCCTGTGACGGCCATGATCGGCAGCCGGGGCGGGCATCCGGGTCATGTCGTCGTCTGCGGTCTCACGGTGCGTGGGAAGTGTGCCGCCGACAATGCCACGGTTCGCCCGCCGACGCGCCCTTCCCCCCGGCGACGGGCCGCGCGTTCACCGGGCCGTGGGAGTATCGGCGGACGTCAGATCGAGGATTACGGAAGGCGCGACGTGGCCGAGCAGCTTTACGCCACCCTGAAGACCAGCCGGGGCGACATCGAGATCCGGCTCCTGCCGAACCACGCCCCCAAGACGGTCAGGAACTTCGTCGACCTGGCCACCGGGCAGCGGGAGTGGGTGAACCCCGAGACAGGTGAGACGACCACGGCCCGCCTGTACGACGGCACCGTCTTCCACCGCGTCATCAGCGGGTTCATGATCCAGGGCGGCGATCCCCTGGGCAACGGCACCGGGGGCCCCGGCTACAAGTTCGCCGACGAGTTCCACCCGGACCTGGCGTTCACCAAGCCGTATCTGCTGGCCATGGCCAACGCGGGGCCGGGGACGAACGGCTCGCAGTTCTTCCTGACCGTGTCGCCCACCGCGTGGCTGACCGGCAAGCACACCATCTTCGGCGAGGTGGCCGACGAGGCGGGCCGGAAGGTCGTCGACGCCATCGCGGCCACCGCGACCAACCCGCGCACCGACCGCCCCCTGGAGGACGTCGTGATCGAGTCGGTGGTCGTCGAGACCCGCTGACGCCCGCCGCCGGGAACCAACCGGCGCGTCCGTCCGTAGTGCTTCATGGCGGGGCGGCGGCGGTCTCCGCGCCATGAAGCACTGCGGACGAGGACGAGAGGCAGGCCAGGACCGATGGACCAGCAGCCGCCGGCGGAGCGCGACGGTGCGGCGGGCGAGCGGCCGGCCCCGACCTGCTACCGCCACCCCGACCGCGAGACCGGCGTCCGGTGCACGCGCTGCGAGCGGCCGATCTGCCCCGCCTGCATGGTCAGCGCCTCGGTCGGCTTCCAGTGCCCCGACTGCGTGCGGCAGGGTTCGGGCACCGGCCACCACCCGGCGGCGAGCCGGCCGCGCACGCTCGCGGGCGGCTCGGTGGCGGCCGACCCGCGGTTGGTCACCAAGATCCTGCTCGGCCTCAACCTCGCCGTCTTCGTGGTGGTCGCCGCCGCCGGGCCCGCGCTGCTCGGCGACCTGATCCTGTTCGGCCGGGCCTGGGACCCGACCCCGCCGCCGGGGGCCGTCGCGGGCGTCGCCGAGGGCCAGTGGTACCGCCTGGTCACCTCGATGTTCCTGCACCAGGAGGTGTGGCACATCGGGTTCAACATGCTGGGGCTGTGGTGGCTCGGAGGCCCGCTGGAGGCGGCGCTCGGCCGGGCCCGCTATCTCGCGCTCTACCTGCTGTCCGGCCTCGCGGGCAGCGCCCTGACCTACCTGATCGCCGATCCCCACCAGGGGTCGCTCGGCGCGTCCGGCGCGATCTTCGGCCTGCTGGGGGCCACCGCGGTCCTGATGCGCCGGATGAACCAGGACATGCGCCCGGTGCTGGTGCTGCTCGCGCTCAACCTGCTCTTCACCTTCACCTGGGGCGGCATCGCCTGGGAGGCGCACATCGGCGGCCTGGTCGCGGGCGTCGTCATCGCCGGCGGCATGGTGCACGCCCCGCGCGAGCACCGCACGGCCGTCCAGGTCGGCGTCTGCGCCCTCGTCCTGCTGGCGACCGCCGGGATCGTCGTCGCCCGGACGATGGCGCTCACCTGACCCTGCCCCGTCGGCCCACAGCGGGTGACGAACACGCGGAATCAGCGGGTCCCCTTCCGCTCATGCGAGCGCGAAGGGGCTCTTTGCCCCCAGGCAGAGCCCAGTTGTCCACAGTGTCGGATGACTGGTGTGCACGGCAAGGGGAACATCTGTGCCCACCATCGCTGAGCTGGGGATTCCCTTGGCGCGACACGGCGCAGCCCCCTCGGGTGGAGGGGGCTGCGGTCACACCGGCGTCAACATGGCGAGACGTTATCCACAGATCGTCTGACCTTTTCCCCTGCCTGTGGATAACTCTGTGGGTAACTCAGGGCAAGGCTTGCGCGAGGAGGTGGGGAGCGGGTACAGGACCCGTCCGCTTCGGAAGCGGGGCTACTTCCACTGGGTGGAGACGGCGAAGCCGCCGGCGATGAAGCCGAAGCCGACCACGATGTTCCAGTTGCCCAGGGAGTCGACCGGCAGATTGCCCTCGGTCACGTAGAACACCACGATCCAGGCGAGCCCGATCAGGAACAGCGCGAGCATCACCGGGGCGACCCAACTGCGGTTGGTCAGCCTGATGGTCGTTGCCTGCTTCGCCGAAGGCGGCGTGAAGTCGGCCTTCTTGCGGATACGTGACTTCGGCACGAGGGACTCTCCTGTCGATGCGCTGCGTGACCGCGCAGGGATCTGTGGCGGGCGCCGGGGGCGGGTGCCTGGGGGAATGCCGCCTCCCCCGAGCGTCCGTTAGCGTAGTGCTTCCCTGGCGCCTGATGAGATAAGGGTACGTTGAGCAATTCCGCCGACTCCCCCGAAGGCCCGGTCCGGCACCCGTCCGCGTGGGCCGCCCGGGCGCTCACCGCCGCCGTCTTCGCCCTGGCCGGACTGATCTTCGTCACCAGTGCCAACACGGCCAAGGGCACCAACCTGCGCAGCGACTCCTCCCTGCTCAAGCTCTCCGACCTGATCCGGGAGCGCAGCGAGAAGAACGCGGCGCTGAACGAGTCCAGCGCCGCCGTGCGCGCGGACATCGACGCCCTCGCCCAGCGCGACGACGGCTCCACGAAGGCCGAGGACGCGGCCCTGGCGGCCCTGGAGAAGGCGGCCGGCACCACGAGGATCACCGGTGACGCCGTCAGCGTCACCCTCGACGACGCCCCGCCCGACGCCACCGCCAACCCCGGCTACCCCGAGCCCCAGCCCAACGACCTGGTCATCCACCAGCAGGACCTCCAGGCCGTGGTCAACGCCCTGTGGCAGGGCGGGGCGCGCGGCATCCAGGTCATGGACCAGCGGTTGATCTCCACGAGCGCCGTCCGCTGCGTCGGGAACACGCTGATCCTCCAGGGCCGTGTCTACTCCCCGCCCTACAAGGTCACCGCCGTCGGCGACCCCGGCAGGCTCAGGCGGGCCCTGGACCACTCCACCGCGATCCAGAACTACCAGCTCTACGTGAAGGCGTACGGGCTGGGCTGGAAGGTCGACGAGGACGACGCGGTCACCCTGCCCGGCTACTCGGGCACGGTGAACCTCCACTACGCGCGCCCCGCGGAGTGAGCCCGGACCGGGCCGCGGCGCACGCCGCCGCCCGCGCGTCCGCCGGGGCGGGGGCCGCCGGCTTTCCCCGGCCGCCCCACGCTCCCCCCGCGGCCCTCTAGTCTGGTGCGGACACCGAACGGAGGGATCAGCGTGTACGGATGGATCTGGCGGCATCTGCCGGGCAACGCGTGGGTGCGGAGCGCCCTTTCGCTGGTGCTCGTGCTGGCGGTCGTCTACGCGCTGTTCCAGTACGTGTTCCCGTGGGCGGAGCCGCTGCTCCCGTTCGGAGACGTGACCGTCGACGGCGAGAGCGCCGGTGGATCGGGAGCCGGCCGGTGAGCGCGCGCATCCTCGTCGTGGACAACTACGACAGCTTCGTCTTCAACCTCGTCCAGTACCTCTACCAGCTCGGCGCCGCGTGCGAGGTGGTGCGCAACGACGAGGTGAGCCCCGCCCACGCCCAGGACGGCTTCGACGGGGTGCTGCTCTCGCCGGGCCCCGGCACGCCCGAACAGGCCGGCGTCTGCGTCGAGATGGTGCGCCACTGCGCCGACACCGGCGTCCCGGTCTTCGGCGTCTGCCTGGGGATGCAGTCCATGGCGGTCGCGTACGGCGGGGTCGTCGACCGGGCCCCCGAGCTGCTGCACGGCAAGACCTCGCCGGTGGAGCACGCGGGGCAGGGCGTGTTCGCCGGGCTGCCCTCCCCGTTCACCGCGACGCGCTACCACTCGCTCGCCGCCGACCCCGGCGCGCTGCCCGCCGAGCTGGAGGTCACCGCCCGCACGGCGGACGGCATCGTCATGGGGCTGCGCCACCGCGACCGGGCGGTGGAGGGCGTGCAGTTCCACCCCGAGTCGGTGCTGACGGAACACGGCCACCTGATGCTCGCCAACTGGTTGGAGCAGTGTGGGGACCGGGGGGCCGTCGCGCGGTCGGCGGGGCTCGCGCCGGTGGTGGGCAAGGCCGTCGCGTGACCGAGGGCCGCCCCGAGGACGCCGGACAGGAGGCTCCGCGCGCGCAGGAGCCGTACGGGCCCGACGGCGCGCTCACGGCGGCGGTGGACGGCCTCGCGGACCCGCTCAACGATCCGCTGCCCGGCGGGCACACCTCCCCGTGGTTCCGAGCGGAGGCCCGCCCGGCGGACCGCGGCCCGGACGGACCGGGCGAGGCGCCCCGTAAGGCGCAGCAGCCCTCCTACGAGCCCCGAGAGTGGTACGACCCCGAGGGGTTCCGCCGGGACTGGTACGGGCCCCAGCGGCCGCCTGAGCCCGTTCCGGGGCCGCCCCCGGCCGACGGCCCGGCGCGGACGCCCGCGACGACCGGCCGCCCGGCGCACAAGCCCGCCGGAGCCCCCGGCCCGGCGCACAAGCCCGCCGGAGCCCCCGGCCCGGCGCGTCCGGCGTCCGCCTCCCCGGCCGTCCCGAGGCCCGACGAGACGATGGTGCTCCGCCCGGCGACCCCCCGGCGGCCGACGCCCCCCGGCGACCGGGGCCCGACCCCCGAGCCCCCGACCCAGGTCCTCGGAGCCGTTCCCGCAGACCCGGCCACCCAGGTGCTCAGGGCCGTCCCGGCCGACCCGGCCACCCAGGTTCTCGGAGCGGTCCCGGCCGATCCCGCCACCCAGGTGCTCAGGGCCGTCCCGGCCGAACCGGCCGCACAGGTCTCCAGAGCCGTTCCCGCAGACCCGGCCACCCAGGTGCTCAGAGCCGTCCCCGCCGAGCCGCGCACCGAGGTGCTGAGCTCGGTCGCCGGGGGCTCCGGCGCGGGGTACGGGCAGGACGCGGCGGAGCCCCGTACGCCCCCCGTCTTGCCCGGCGGCGGGCGCGCCGAGCGGCGCAGGGCTGCCAAGGGACGCGGCCGGCGGCGTACGGAACCGCCCGCCGCGTCCGCCGCGCCCGCCGCGCCCGCCGCGCCGCTGTCGCGGGTCGAGGCGCGGCGCGCGGCGCGGGCGGCGAAGGACAGCCCGGCGGTGGTCGCCAGCCGGGTGGCCGGCGAGGTGTTCATCTCCCTCGGCGTCCTGATGCTGCTGTTCGTCGCCTACCAACTGTGGTGGACCAACGTCCGGGCCGAGCAGATCGCCGGCCGGGAGACGCACAGGATCCAGGACGGATGGGCCAACGGGAAGCGGAAGCCCGGCGTCTTCGCGCCCGGCGAGGGCTTCGCGATCATGCACATCCCCAAGTTGGACGTCGTCGCCCCGATCGCCGAGGGCATCGACAAGGAGAAGGTCCTCGACCGGGGGATGATCGGTCACTACGGCGAGGGCCGGCTCAAGACGGCCATGCCCGAGGACGAGCAGGGCAACTTCGCGGTGGCGGGCCACCGCAACACCCACGGCGAGCCGTTCCGCTACGTCAACACGCTGGTCCCCGGCGACCCGATCGTGATCGAGACGCGGGACGCGTACTACACGTACGAGATGGCCAGTGTCCTCCCGCAGACCTCGCCGTCCAACATCTCGGTGATCGAGCCGGTGCCGGTCGGCTCCGGCTTCAAGGGGCCGGGCCGGTACATCACGTTGACGACCTGCACCCCGGAATTCACGAGTACCTACCGGTTGATCGTCTGGGGCAAGATGGTCGACGAGCGGCCGCGCAGCAAGGGGAAGCCCGACGCGCTCGTCGGCTGAACATCCTCAGGACAGGGGCGGTGCGGTGGCAGCGAGGACCAAGCACGACGAGCGGACCGACGCGTCCGCGCCGCCCCCGGCGCGTCCCCGCCCCCGCCACCCCCTGGCGACGGCCGTCAGCGTCCTCGGCGAACTGCTGATCACCGTGGGCCTGGTCCTCGGCCTCTTCGTCGTGTACTCCCTGTGGTGGACCAACGTGCTCGCCGACCGCGAGGCCGACCAGCAGGGCGACACGGTCCGCAGCCGCTGGGCCGGCGGTCCGGGCGCGCTGGACACCAAGGACGGCATCGGCTTCCTGCACGTGCCCGCGATGAAGAACGGCGAGGTGCTCGTCAAGAAGGGCACCGACCCCGAATCCCTGAACAGCGGCGTCGCGGGCTACTACACCGACCCGATCGCGTCCGCCCTGCCCTGGGACGAGACGGGCAACTTCACGCTGGCAGCGCACCGGGACGGGCACGGCGCCCGGTTCCACAACATCCACAAGCTGACCGAGGGCGACGCGATCGTATTCGAGACCAAGGACACCTGGTACGTCTACAAGGTCTACGAGACGCTCCCGGAGACCTCGAAGTTCAACGTCGACGTCATCCGCCCGGTGCCCGAGGAGTCGGGCGTGAAGAAGCCGGGGCGCTACATCACGCTCACGACCTGCACCCCGGTCTACACCTCCCAGTACCGCTACATCGTGTGGGGCGAGCTGGAGCGCACGGAGAAGGTCGACCGGGACCGCACGAAACCGGCGGAGCTGCGCTGAGCCCTCCCGGCGGGGGAGCGCGGACGCGCCGAAGGGCCCCGGCCGCCATCGCGGTGGCCGGGGCCCTTCGACGTGTGCACGGGGCGTGGGCGCTACCCGCCGAACGCGCCTCCGAAGAGGCCGCCGCCCCCGCCCTGGTTGCCGTTGCCGTTGCCGTCGTCGTCCTCGCCCCCGCCGCCGCCGCCGTCGCCCGCGGTGGTGAGGAGGTTGACCGCGGAGTTCTTCGGCACCGGCTGGCCGACGCCCGGCTGGACGATGACCACCTTGGCGTCGTCCTCCTGCGGGCCCCGGATGCTGCCGACGGTCAGACCCGCCTGCTGGATCTGCGCCTTGGCCTCGGCGAGCGTCAGGCCCTGGACGGCCGGGACCTGGACCTGCTCGGGCTCCGGCGGGCCCTTGGAGACCTTGAGGACGATCTGCGCGTCCTCGGCCTGCTTGCCGGGCGCCGGGCTCTGCTCGACGACCGTGTCCTTGGGCTGGTCCGAGTCGACGTCGGTCCGCGAGATGTTGGTGAAGCCGATGCCCCGCAACTGCTGCTCCGCGGCCGCGTAGGTCCGGGTGCGCATGTCCGGCAGGTCGAGGGTGGCCTGCTTGGCGATCGTGAGGGTGATCTCCGCCCCCTCCTCGGCCTTCTCGCCGCCCGCCGGGTCCTGCTTGATCACCGTGTTCTCGGTCTTCTCGGACTCCGCCGTCGTGACGTTGACCGTGAAGCCCTTCTCCTCCAGCACCTGGCGGGCCCCGTCCTCGGACTTCTCCAGGACGTTGGGGACCTCGATCTTCGGAGCGCCGGCGGAGACGACGACCGTGACGGTGCCGTCCTTGTCCATCAGCGCGTCGCCCGCGGGCTCCTGGGAGCAGATCTTGCCCTTGTCCTGGTTCTCGCAGGGCTCCTCGGCGCCGACCTTCAGGACGACGCCGGCGTTGGCCGCGAGGCTCTGCGCCCGCTCCAGGGTGGCGCCCACCACGTGCGGCGCCTTGACCTGCTGCCCGTCGTCGTCGGTGGGGGCGAAGACGGCGCGGCCGATCAGGATCGCGCCGATGAGCACCAGGACGCCCGCGACGACCAGCAGGATCGTCGAGGTGTTGTTCTTCTTCTGGCGCCGCCGCCCCGGCCGGTCGTCGTAGCCGCCGTCCTCCGGGTTGACCGGGGGCAGCATCGAGGTCTGCGCGCTGTTCGGGTCGCTCGGGCGCAGGGCGGTGGTGGGCTGGTCGCCGGGGTAGCCGTCGTAGCCCCCGTACCCCACCGCGCCCATCGCCGCCGTGGCCGCGACCGGGCGCCCGTCGAGGCAGGCCTCGATGTCGGCGCGCATCTCGTCGGCGGACTGGTAGCGGTAGTCCGGGTCCTTGGTGAGCGCCTTGAGGACGATCGCGTCCATCTCGGGCGTGATCTCGGGGTCGAAGTTGCTCGGCGGCTGCGGCTCCTCCCGGACGTGCTGGTAGGCCACCGCGACGGGCGAGTCCCCGATGAACGGGGGCCGCACCGCGAGCAGCTCGTACAGCAGGCAGCCGGTGGAGTACAGGTCGGAGCGGGCGTCGACCTGCTCGCCCTTGGCCTGCTCCGGGGAGAGGTACTGGGCGGTGCCGATGACCGCGGCGGTCTGCGTCATCGTCATCCCGGAGTCGCCCATGGCGCGGGCGATGCCGAAGTCCATGACCTTGACCTGGCCGGTGCGCGTCAGCATGACGTTCGCCGGCTTGATGTCGCGGTGGACGATCTGCGCGCGGTGCGAGTACTCCAGGGCCTGGAGGATGCCGACCGTCATCTCCAGCGTGCGCTCGGGGAGCAGCCTGCGGCCGGAGTGCAGCAGTTCCCGCAGCGTGGACCCGTCGACGTACTCCATCACGATGTACGGGATGGAGACCCCGTCGACGTAGTCCTCGCCGGTGTCGTACACGGCGACGATGGCGGGGTGGTTGAGCGAGGCGGCCGACTGGGCCTCACGGCGGAACCGGGCCTGGAAGGACGGGTCGCGGGCCAGATCGGCCCGGAGCGTCTTCACAGCTACGGTGCGGCCGAGCCGGGTGTCGTGCGCGAGGTAGACCTCGGCCATGCCACCACGGCCGAGCACCGAGCCCAGCTCGTACCGGCCGCCGAGGCGACGCGGCTCTTCCATAACTGTTCCAGCCCTCTCCGTCAGTCCCGACCGCACCCGTGTGTGGTCCGCGGCGGTGCGCTGTTCGCGCATACGCTACCGGGCACGGGTGACGTGATCCGCCCGCACCCGGCAGCCGATATCCGACCGGTATCCGATGTCCGGTATGACGGACGGCCGCGTGACGGGTCTCACTTCCCGCTGTCGACGACCGCCTTCATCACGGCGCGGGCGATCGGGGCGGCCAGCCCGCCACCGGAGATGTCGTCCCGGTTGGCGTTGCCGTCCTCGACCACGACGGCGACGGCGACCGGGGAGCCGCTGTCGGTCTTCGCATACGAGATGAACCAGGCGTACGGCTTCTCGCTGTTGTTCAGCCCGTGCTGCGCGGTACCGGTCTTGCCGCCCACAGTGACGCCGGGAATGCGCGCCCTGGTTCCCGTGCCCTTCTCGACGACGGTCTCCATCATCCGCTGGAGCTTCTGGGCGTTCTCCCCGGAGAGGGCGCGGCCCATCTCCTCGGGCTCGTGCGTGGAGATGGGGTCGAGGTTGGGCGCCTGGCGCTCGGCCACCATGTACGGCTGCATGAGCTTGCCGTCGTTGGCGATAGCGGAGGCCACCATCGCCATCTGGAGCGGCGTGGTCCGGTTCGACGCCTGGCCGATGCCGGCCATCGCGTTCTGCGGCTTGTTGTCCTCGGGGTAGACGCTCGCGTCGGCGCGGACGGGCGTGAAGACTTCCTTGTTGAAGCCGAACTTGTTCGTCTGCTCGATCATCTTCCGGTTGCCGAGGTCGTCGCTCATCTTCCCGAAGACCGTGTTGCACGACCAGCGCAGGGCTTCGCGCAGCGAGGCGTTCTCGCAGGGGATGGCGCCCTCGTTCTTCAACTGGACGGTGGTCTGCGGCAGCGTCCAGGGCAGCGGCGAGTCCGTCTTGGCGTCGATGTCGTCGTAGAGCCCGTTCTCCAGGGCGGCGGCGGCGGTGACGACCTTGAAGGTGGAGCCGGGCGGATAGGTCTCCCGCAGCGCCCGGTTGAGCATCGGCTTGTCCTCGTCCTTCAGGAGCTTCTGCCGCGCCTCGGAGTCCTTCTCGGAGTTGCCCGCGAAGACCGAGGGGTCGTACGAGGGGGTGCTCGCCAGCGCCAGGATCGCGCCGCTGCGCGGGTCGAGGGCGACGACGGCCCCCTTCTTCCCGTCGAGCCCCTCGAAGGCGGCCTTCTGGGCGGCCCCGTTCAGGGTGGTGACGACGTTGCCGCCCCGCTTCTCGTCCCCGGTGAACATCGACAGGGTGCGGTCGAAGAAGAGCTGGTCGTCGTTGCCGGTGAGGATGCCGTCCTCCAGGCTCTCCAACTGCGAGGAGTCGAAGGCCTGCGAGGAGTAGCCGGTCACGGGGGCCCAGAGCGGGCCGTCCTTCCAGACCCGCTTGTACCTGAAGTCGCTGCCGTCCGTCTCGACGGACCCGGTGACCGCCTTGCCGTCCACGATGATGTCGCCGCGCTCGTGGGCGTAGCGCTCGATGCGGATGCGGCGGTTCTCGTCGCGGGCGGTCAGCTCGTCGGCGCGGACGTACTGGATCCAGTTGTCCCGGATCAGCAGGGCGAGCATGAGGAACCCGCAGAAGATCGCGACGCGGCGCAGCGGCTTGTTCACGGTCGGACCACCTGCGTCATCTCGGCGTCGGTCGACGGGGCGGGTGACGGGGCGGGGCGGCGGGCGGTGTCGCTGATGCGGATCAGGATGCCGATCAGCGCCCAGTTGGCGATGACGGACGAACCGCCGGCGGCGAGGAACGGCATCGTCATACCGGTGAGGGGGATGAGGCCCATGACACCGCCGGCGACGACGAAGACCTGGATCGCGAAGGCGCCCGAGAGGCCGATGGCGAGCAGCTTGCCGAACGGGTCGCGGGCCGCCAGCGCGGTGCGCACGCCGCGCTCGACGATCAGGCCGTACAGCAGGAGGAAGGCCATCACCCCGGCGAGCCCCAGCTCCTCGCCCACGGTGGCGAGGATGAAGTCGGTGTTCGCGGCGAAGAGGATGAGGTCGGAGTGGCCCTGGCCGAGGCCGGTGCCGAGCGTGCCGCCGGAGCCGAAGGCCATCAGCACCTGGGCCATCTGCTCACTGGCGGCGTGCTTCCCCCAACCGGCGAAGGGGTCGAGCCACGCGGTGACGCGGTCCTGCACGTGCGGCTCGAAGGACGCCACACCGACCGCGCCGGCCGCCGACATCAGCAGGCCGAAGACGATCCAACTGGTGCGTTCGGTGGCCACGTAGAGCATGACGACGAACATGCCGAAGAAGAGGAGCGAGGTGCCGAGGTCGGTCTCGAAGACGAGGATCAGGATCGACATGGCCCAGATGGCCAGGATCGGCCCGAGGTCGCGGCCGCGGGGGAGGTACATCCCCATGAAGCGGCGGCTGGCCAGCGCCAGCGCGTCGCGCTTCACCATCAGGTAGCCGGAGAAGAACACCGCGATGACGATCTTGGCGAACTCGCCGGGCTGGATGGACCCGATGCCGGGGATGGTGATCCAGATCTTCGCGCCGAACTGGGACGGGAAGAACATCGGCAGGATCAGCAGGAACAGCGCCACCACCATGGAGATGTAGGTGTAGCGCTGGAGGATGCGGTGGTCCTTGAGCAGGAGCAGCACGCCCACGAAGAGCGCCACCCCCAGGGCCGAGAAGATCAACTGCTTGGAGGCGGCCGGCGCGAAGCTGGGGTGGGCGAGCAGCCGTTCCGACTGGTCGAGGCGCCAGATGAGCGCCAGACCCAGCCCGTTCAGCAGCGTGGCCAGCGGCAGCAGCAGCGGGTCGGCGTACTTGGCGAACCTGCGCACCACGAGGTGGGCGACCCCGCCGAGCAGGGCGAGCCCCGCTCCGTAACCGAGCATCCCCGAGGGCAGTTCGCCGTTGAGGGCGAGGCCCACGTTGGCGTAGGCGAACACCGAGATGGCGACGGCGAAGACGACCAGTGCCAGCTCGGTGTTGCGGCGGCTCGGTGCGTCGATCGCGCCGATGGTGGTGGTGTTGGTGACAACGCTCATGGTGCTGAAGGCCCCCTACGGCTTACTGCTTACCGCACTGCGGGACCAGCTTCTTCTCATCCTCCGAGAGGCTGGGGCCGGAAGTGGGAGCTGTGGTCGGCTTGGTCCCCTTGGCGGAGGGCGTGGCGGAAGTGCTGGCGGAGGGGGCGCCGGTGGCGGCGTCCTCGTCCGTACGGGCCTTGTTCCGGGCGTCGGTCGCGCGGCGCTCGGCGTCCTTCTTGCAGGCGGAGGCCTGGGCGGCGAGCTCGGCGACCTTCTGGCGGGCGTCGGCGATGCTGCCCTCGGAGATGGTCGCCTCGACCTGCTTGCGCTGGTACGGCGGCAGGTACTTGAGCTCGATCTCCGGGTGGTTCTTCTCGATCTTCGAGAGCGAGATCCAGGCGAGGTCCTGGCTGATCCCGCGGTAGAGCGCGACGTTCTCGTCCTGCGTGCCGACGTAGTACTGGTTCTGCGTCCAGCGGTATCCGCCGTACAGCCCGCCGCCGACCACGGCCAGCGCGAGCACGGTGTAGAGGGAACGCTTCAGCCACGTGCGGCCGCCGCCCCGCTTGACGAAGTCCTCGTCGGTGTACGCGTCGTAGGAGCCGTCCGGCATCCCCCCGTAGCCCGCGTCGCCGCTGCCGGGGGGGCCGAAGCCGCCGGCGGGCGGGGGCGTGGGGCGGCCGAGGCCGGCCGCGCGCCCGGCGGGCGTCTGCATGGCCCCGCCGTCGCCGAGCTGGGCGGCCTGGTTCTCCGCGACCGCGCCGACGACGACCGGTGTGTCGCTGAGCCGTCCGGCGAGGGTGTCGTTGCCGTCGACGTCCAGGACGTCGGCCACGATGCAGGTGATGTTGTCGGGGCCGCCGCCGCGCAGAGCGAGCTGGATCAGCTCCTGGATGGTCTCCTGCGGGCCCTGGTAGCTGGCGAGGGTCTCCTCCATCGTCTGGTGCGAGACCACGCCGGAGAGGCCGTCCGAGCAGATCAGGTAGCGGTCGCCGGCGCGGACCTCGCGGATGGAGAGGTCCGGCTCGACGTGGTCGCCGCTGCCCAGCGCCCGCATCAGCAGGGAGCGCTGGGGGTGGGTGGTGGCCTCTTCCTCGGTGATCCGGCCCTCGTCGACCAGCCGCTGCACCCAGGTGTGGTCCTGGGTGATCTGCGTCAGCACGCCGTCGCGCAGCAGATAGGCGCGGGAGTCGCCGACGTGCACCAGGCCGAGTCGCTGACCGGTCCAGAGCAGGGCGGTGAGCGTGGTGCCCATGCCCTCCAACTGGGGGTCCTCCTCGACCATGACGCGCAACTGGTCGTTGGCCTGCTGGACCGCGGTGCCGAGCGACGTCAGGAGGTCGGAGCCCGGTACGTCGTCGTCGAGCTGGACGAGCGTGGAGATCACCTCGGAGCTGGCGACCTCACCGGCCGCCTGGCCGCCCATGCCGTCGGCGATCGCGAGGAGCCGGGGACCGGCGTAGCCGGAGTCCTCGTTGCCCTCCCGGATCATGCCCTTGTGCGATCCGGCGGCGAAGCGCAGCGACAGACTCATGCGCACCTCGCCCGTCGGCTCGGGGTACAGCCTGTCTCGAGCCACACTGCCCACCCTCCGGTCGGGAACCGGGCAGCGTCCGTCGTCCATGCTGCCGCGGCTCGCTCGCTCCGCTCGCTCATTGTCGTACTACTTCCGCAGCTCGATGACGGTCTTGCCGATACGGATCGGCGCGCCCAGCGGAACTGGTGTCGGGGTGGTGAGCCGGGTCCGGTCCAGATACGTGCCGTTGGTGGAACCGAGGTCCTCGACGATCCACTGGCCGTCACGGTCCGGATAGATCCTGGCATGTCTGCTGGAGGCGTAGTCGTCGTCCAGCACGATCGTGGAGTCGTGGGCCCGGCCCAGGGTGATGGTCTGCCCCTGGAGCGCGACCGTGGTGCCCGTGAGGCTGCCTTCGGAGACGACCAGCTTCGTGGGCGCCCCGCGGCGCTGCCGGCCGGACTGCTGGCGCTGCTGGGGTGGCGCCGCTTGTTGTGGTTGGCGGCCCTGCTGGGGGCGCGCGTCGGCGGCAGTGCGGCGTGAGCCGCGCTGCGTGACGCGCGTTCCGAACAGGTCGCTGCGAATGACCTGGACGGCCACGATGACGAACAGCCACAGAACAGCCAGGAAACCTAGCCGCATGACCGTCAGGGTCAGCTCTGACATTGCCCCCGCTTCACCCTTCGGCTTGCCGGTAAACGATGGTGGTGCTGCCCACGACGATCCGCGAGCCGTCGCGGAGCGTAGCGCGGGTGGTGTGCTGCCCGTCCACCACGATGCCGTTGGTGGACCCGAGATCCTGGATCGTCGAGGGCGTTCCGGTCCGGATCTCACAGTGCCGGCGCGATACGCCGGGGTCGTCGATCCGCACGTCGGCTTCGGTGCTGCGTCCCAGCACCAGCGTCGGGCGGGAGATCTGATGGCGGGTGCCGTTGATCTCGATCCAGCGCCGCGTCCGGGCGTCCGGCGGCGGGCCGGGCGTGGCCGGCGGACGCCGGTCGTTCGCGGGGGCCGAGGGCCGTCCGGCGCCGGGCGGCGGGGCCGCGGGCATCGGCGGGGCGGCGCTCGGGGGATAGCCGTAGCCGCCCGGCGACTGCGGGGCGGCGGGCCGCCCGGCCGCGGGCGACTGGAACGGGGCCTGGGGGTCGGACTGTGACGAACTCGACGCCAGCGTGCGGCTGCGGACCCGGTAGAGCCCGGTGTCGAGGTCGTCGGCCTTCTCCAGGTGGACCTTGATGGGGCCCATGAACGTGTAGCGCTGCTGCTTGGCGTAGTCGCGCACCAGGCCGGAGAGTTCGTCGCCCAACTGGCCGGAGTACGGGCTGAGGCGCTCGTAGTCGGGCGTGCTGAGCTCGACGATGAAGTCGTTGGGGACGACGGTCCGTTCGCGGTTCCAGATCGTCGCGTTGTTGTCGCACTCGCGCTGGAGGGCGCCCGCGATCTCGACCGGCTGCACCTCGGACTTGAAGACCTTGGCGAAGGTGCCGTTGACCAGCCCTTCGAGGCGTTGCTCGAAACGCTTCATGACCCCCATGGGGCACCTCCTCCGGTGTCATCGTCCCTGTACTGCTTACTGATCGTATCCACGCGTCGGGAAATCGGCTGGTTCCCCTTGTCTGGCCTGTGGATGAGTGTCACCCCTCACACGGATCGTAGAGGTGGCCTCCCCACAGTGTCCCGCACTCGGGACGCACTGAGGAGGAGTGGGGGCGACGGCTCGGGGTTCCCGCTTCCCCCCGGGGAAGCGGTGAAACGACGGATGTGAAACCACCCTGTCCTGCGTGCTAATCTTCCGGATGTCGCCAGGGGATCGCACCGGAACAACGGTGGGAGAGCCTGGAAACACCACTCTTGCGCGAGTGGCGGAACGGCAGACGCGCTGGCTTCAGGTGCCAGTGTCCTTAGGGACGTGGGGGTTCAAATCCCCCCTCGCGCACAACGGGTAGTCGCTTGCGACTGCCGGGTTGGTTCGACAGAACCCCCGCCTCGGAGAGATCCGGAGCGGGGGTTCTTCGTTGTGCGGATGTTCCGGGTCGCCGTGTCGTGGGCACGCTGTGATGGTGCCCGCCCCCAGGGGAGCCGACGTCGGCGTCCTGTGTTCGAGGGGGCGGGCGACGTCGTACGGGCCGGGGGTGGTGAGGGGGGAGCAGGGGCGTGACCCGTCGGGCGGCATCCGGCGGAGGGTCGGCGGTGCCGTGGCGAGCGTTCGCCGACGGCGATGTGCGGGGTGCGGGCACGGTTTCCGGACAGAGCGATGGTCCGCGTGCGGGCTCGCTTGCATACGCTGACCGCGAAGGTTGGATCGACGGCGGCTCGGCGGTGAAGGGCTGAGCGCATAGAACGTCCCGGAGGCAGGAAATGGCGAAGCAGGCTCGCGCGGTCCAGACGTGGCGGTCGATCGTGGACGCCGCGGCGAGCGTCTTCGACGACTACGGCTACGAGCGTGCCGCCATCTCGGAGATTCTCCGCCGCGCCAAGGTCACCAAGGGGGCGCTGTACTTCCACTTCGCCTCCAAGGAGGCCATCGCCCAGGCCATCATGGATGAGCAGACCTCCACGGTCGAGTTCTCGCAGGAGGGATCTCCGCTCCAGTCCCTGGTGGACGGCGGCCAGCAGTTCGCCTTCGCGCTGCGCCACAACTCGATGGCCCGTGCCGGTACGAGGCTCTCCATCGAGGGCGTCTTCCTGGGGGGACCGCACCCGTGGGGCGACTGGATCGACGCGACGGCCCGCATGTTGGAGCTGGGCCAGGAGCGCGGCGAGGTGTTCCCCCAGATCGACCCGATGGTGACCGCGAAGATCATCGTCGCCTCGTTCACCGGCATCCAGCTCGTCTCGGAAGCCGACTCCGGACGGGCCGACCTGCGCGAGCAGGTGGCGGAGATGTGGCGCCACATCCTGCCGTCGATCGCGCACCCCGGAGTCATCGCCCACATCAAGCCGGAGGGCCGGGTGGACCTGGCGGCCCAGGCGCGGGAGAAGGCGGAGCGCGAGGAACGCGAGGAACTGGAGGCCAGGAGAGCCGCCGCCAAGGACGCGGCGGCCGCCTCCGGGGCGGACGCGGGCGCCAGGCCGGGCGGTACGGGGCTCCGGGGCGGCGGCGCCGGTCGCGGCGGTGACACGGGGAGCGCGGCTGACGAGGCCGAGGAAGAGCCTGCCGGCGCGGCGGTGGCGGCCGGACGGGTCGGCTGACCTGACCCGCGCGCAGAGGGCGGGCGGTGTTTGCTGTGCGGGGCGTTTCGCTCTCGTGCGGGGTGTTTCGCTCGCCCGGTGACGTGGGGCCCGGTGTTTCGCGGGTGCGGGGATGCGCGTGGGCGGCGTTTCTCACCCCTGATGTTTCACGTGAAACGCCCGATTCATCGTCTTCGTCGGCGGTGGGGTGCGGCGGGGCCGGGGCGGGTCGGTGCGACGGCGGAGGCCCTGCCGCCGTGACGGCGGGCGTGTCGGCGGGCGTCGGGCCTCGGGCGTGCGGGTTCCGCGCGTAATTCTGGACAAGTTCCGGCTCCGGCGCGGGGCGGCGGCGTACGGGCAGGTCGGCGGGCGGTGCGGGCTCGCTCGGGACCCGGCGGGACCCGGCGGGCAGGGGACGGTCGTCCGGAGCGTCAGGGGAGGATCAGGAGCCCTCCGGGGCCCCGGCGCGGTTGTAGCGCAGCAGGTAGTCCGCGAAGCGGGCGAGGTCCCGCGCCGTCCAGTCGGCCAGCCGCTCCTGGTAGGCGGCCCGGCGGCTCGCCTGGGTGGCGGTCAGCGCGCGCGTGCCGGCCTCGGTGGGGTGCAGGACCTGGATGCGGTGGTCGTCCGGGTCGGGGTGGCGCTCGATCAGGCCCAGCTTCTCCAGAGCCGCGATCTGCCGGCTGACCGTCGACTTGTCCAGCATGTAGTGCGCCGCCAGGTCGGTGGCCCGGCAGCCGTGCCGGTCGTCGATGTGCGCCAGCAGCGTGTACGAGACCAGCGGCAGCTCCGGGTGCAGTCGGGCCGCCGCGGCGCGCGCCCGGCGCGCGAAGGCGGTCAGCTCGCGCTGGATGACCTCCAGCGCCTCCTCGCGCTCGCGGTCGCTTCCGTTCGGGGTGTTCGTCACGCTCGTTCCACCTTTCCCGCATTTAGGTTGTACAGTACAACGAGTTAGTAGTTGTAAAAGCCAACCATAGGAGATCGTTCTGATGTCCGCAGGCTCTCGCACCGCCCCCGGCCCCGCGGCCGGGTCGCTGCGCCATGTGCTCGGTCACCTCCTCACCCCCCTGCTGATGTGCGTCGGCATGGGGCTCGCCTACCTGGGCGCCTTCCACGCACCGCAGCCGCACGACCTGCGGGTGGACATCGTCGGCTCCGGGGCCGGCGCCCAGGTGCTGGCCCAGACGCTGCAGGACCGGGGGGACGGCGCCCTGGACGTACGGACCGTGGCGGACCGGAGCACGGCCGAGGAGCACCTCAGGACCCAGGAGAGCTTCGGCGCCTACCTGCCGGGCGCGCGCCCCGAACTGATCGTGGCCTCCGCGTCGTCGGACACCAGCGCCACCGTCGTGGAGAAGGTCTTCACCAAGGCGGCCGCCGCGGAAGGCGCCCCGCTGAAGGTGACGGACGTGGCGCCGACCGCGGACGGCGATCCGACGGGACAGGGCGTCTTCTTCCTGCTGGTCGCGATCAGCATCGGTTCGTACGCCTCGGTCGCCGTGATCGGCGGCGCGGGCGGCGCGCTGCCGCTGCGCGTCCGGGCCGTGCTGGTGGCGGGCGCGTCGCTCGTGGTGAGCCTCATCGGCGCGGTGTTCGCGGGTCCGCTGTTCGGCCTGGTCGATCAGGGGATCGTGGGGCTCTGGGCGCTGGGCTGGCTCTACTCCGCGGGCATCCTGCTGATCGGCGTCGGGCTGCACACCTTCCTCAAGCGGTGGACGACGCTCGCGGTGATGGTCCTGTTCGTCATGCTCAACTTCACCAGCTCCGGCGGCATCTACCGCCCCGAGCTGCAGCCCGGCTTCTTCGGGTCGCTGCACTCCTTCTGGAACGGCGCGGGCTTCATCGAGGGCGTGCGCAGCCACGTCTACTTCGGCGGCCACGCCCTGGGCGGCCATGTGCTCGTCCTGGTGCTCTGGCTGATCGCCGGACTGGCCCTGCTGGGCGTCGCCGGTCTCGCCGAGGCGCGCAGGCGGGCGGCGCCGTCCACCGGTGCGGAGCGGGGCGCCGCGGCCGAGGAGAAGGCCGAGCGGGAGAAGGAGGAGCTGGAGGAGGAGTTGGAGGAGGCGGTCGGCGTCTGAGCGGACCGGGACCGGGACCGGCCCGCTGCCGTCGACACGGCCGACCACGGGGCCGTCCACGGGGCCTCGTCCCCGGGGCCGGGCGGGTTGGCCGGGAACGGCGGTACCGTCGTTCCCGGCCGCTGCTGGGCAGGGCCGCTGACCGGAGCGGGACGCCGGACGGCCGAGGAGCGTACGAGTGCGGGGGAGGCGGGGCCGATGAGCGGAACCGGGGCGGCGGGGCCGGAGCAGGACGCGGGCGGGGCGCGAGCGCGTATTCCGGTCGTGCCGGGGTTCGCACGGCGCGGGGCGTCGGGTTCGCGGAAGGCGGCGGGCAAGGCGCTCCGCGACCGGGTGCCGCGTTCCGCCCACGCCTCGCTGGACCTCCCGCCGGGGCGGCCGGACGCCGTGCGGGCGGTCGAGGAGTCCAACCGGGGCCGGGTGCCCGGCCTGACGCCGATACGGGTGGGCCGGATGACGGCCACCCCGTTCGCCTTCCTGCGGGGCGCCGCCGGGCTGATGGCCCACGACCTGGCGGGCGGCCCGGTCTCCGGAGTGGGCGCCCAGCTCTGCGGCGACGCGCACGCGGCCAACTTCGGCCTCTACGGCGATCCGCGCGGCCACCTGGTCATCGATCTGAACGACTTCGACGAGACGGTCTTCGGCCCCTGGGAGTGGGACCTCAAGCGGCTCGCCACCTCGTTGGTGCTGGCCGGCCGGGCCGCCGGGGCCGACGAGGACACCTGCCGCCGGGGCGCGTACGACACGGTCGGGGCCTACCGCCGCACGATGCGGCTGCTGGCCCGGCTGCCCGCGCTCGACGCCTGGCACGCCATCGCGGACGAGGAACTGGTCTCGCACACCGACTCGCGCGATCTCGCCGGGACCCTGGAGCGGGTCTCGGAGAAGGCCCGCAAGAACACCAGCGCCCGGTTCGCCGCCAAGTCCACGGAGGAGTGCCCCGACGGAGGACGGCGCTTCGTGGACGCCCCGCCCGTCCTGCGCCGGGTGCCGGACGCCGAGGCCGCGGCCGTCGCGACCGGACTCGGCGGCTACCTCTCCACCGTCTCCGAGGACCGGGTGCCGCTGCTCGCCCGGTACGCGCTCCACGACGTGGCGTTCCGCGTGGTCGGCACCGGCAGCGTGGGGACCCGGTCGTACGTGGTCCTGCTGCTCGACCACCGCGGGGAGCCGCTGGTCCTCCAGGTCAAGGAGGCGCGTCCCTCGGTGCTCGCGCCCCATCTCCCGGCGGTCGGCTTCGACGTGCCGCGGGTGGAGCACGAGGGCCGCCGGGTGGTGTTCGGGCAGAAGCGGATGCAGGTCGTCAGCGACATCCTGCTCGGCTGGGCGGACGTCGACGGCAGGCCGTTCCAGGTCCGCCAGTTCCGCAACCGCAAGGGCAGCGTGGACCCCGCCGCGCTCGCCGCCGATCAGGTGGACGACTACGGGCGGATGACCGGCGCGCTGCTCGCACGGGCGCACGCGCACAGCGCCGATCCGCGGCTGCTGGCCGGCTACTGCGGCAAGGGCGACGAACTCGACGAGGCGATGGCGGCCTTCGCGGTGCGGTACGCCGACCGTACGGAAGCGGACCACGCGGAGCTGGTGCGGGCGGTCAGGGCGGGCCGGATAGCCGCCGAGTGCGGCGTATGACGGGGCCGAGGCGCGGGCGCCGGGGGCGGGACGGGGCCGGGACCCCGGCACGGGGGTCCACCGCGTGTCCCGTGCGGCGGGACCGTGGCCATACGCTGGACGGGTGACCCACGAAGCCGCCGGGGTGCCGACCACCCGGAACGATGATGACCGGCAGGACGACGACCAGCTCCACGCCCCGCGTCCCGCGCCGGACGCGCAGGGCGCTCCGGAGGCCGCTGACGCTCCGGAGGCCCCCGGTGAGCCGCGGGAGGACGCGGCGCGCCCCGAGGCGCGGCTGGCCAGGGCGGTGCGGGTGGCCGAACAGGCGCTGATCGAGTTCGAGATCGCGGTGGAGACCTTCCGGGTCGAGGTCGAGAACTTCTCCCGGCTGCACCACCAGAAGCTCGGCCCGATGTACGCCCGTCTCGACGAGCTGGACGCCCGGATCGCGGAGGCGCGGGCCGCCCGCACCGGCGACCCCGAGGACTGGCGCAAGGCGCGGGAGGCGCGGGCGGTCGTCATGCCGATGCCCGGTGTGGACGAGCTGTTCCACGACTGGATGGACACCGACGGGCTGTCCCCCGAGGCCGCGGCCATGCTCACGGAGCAGCCGGTCCAACCGCCGAAGCGGGTCAGGCCCAGCGAGGAGGCCCGCAGGCTCTACCGCGAGCTGGCCCGCAAGGCGCACCCGGACCTCGCCCAGGACGAGCAGGAGCGGGAGCGCCGGGACGAGTTCATCGCTCGGGTCAACGCCGCCTACGGCCGAGGCGACGTCGAGTCGCTGAAGGAGCTGGTCGCGGAGTGGGCGGCCGGCCCGGTGCTGCCGCCGTCGCCGCTGAGCGAGAGCGAGGAGCTCTACGCCCGGCTGGAGTGGCTGAGCAGGCGCAAGGAGCTGCTGTCCGTGCTCGCCAAGGAGCTGGAGGAGGGCGCGATCGGCTCGATGCTCCGCATGGCCCCGGACGATCCGGACCGGCTGCTGGAGGACATCGGGGAGCAGTTGCTGGGCGAGGTCTCCCGGCGCGAGGCCGAGCTGGCGGAGCTGGTGCAGTAGCGTTCCCGGTGACCCTGCCGCGTACGTACGAGAGAAGGCATGACCCATGAATTTCGCCCCGCTGCCCTCGGTGGACGCCGCGGAGGTCCCGTCGGACGGCTTCGTCCTGGACGTCCGTGAGGACGACGAGTGGGCGGCCGGGCACGTCGAGGGTGCGCTGCACATCCCGATGAGCGACTTCGTCGGCCGGTTCGGCGAGCTGACCGAGGCCGCCGGGGACGGTCGGCGCGTCCATGTGATGTGCCGCGTCGGCGGACGGTCGGCCCAGGTCACCCAGTACCTGGTGCAGCAGGGCGTCGACGCGGTGAACATCGACGGCGGTATGCAGGCCTGGGAAGGCGCCGGGCGGCCGATGGTCACGGACGACGGAGCGCCGGCCTTCGTGCTGTGATGCCCGCCTCCGCGGTGAGGTGGAGCGCCGGCCTTGGTCCTGCGGCCCCTGTGCCGCCGTCGCCCACCGCCGTGGTGAGGGGGCGGCGGCGCCTGCCGGTGCGTCAGCGGTCGAAGTCCAGCTCCACCTCCGGGGTGAGCGGGTGCGACTGGCAGGCCAGCACGAAGCCGGCTCCGGTCTCCTCCGGCTCCAGGGCGAAGTTGCGGTCCATCCGGACCTCGCCCGAGACCAGGAACGCCCGGCAGGTCCCGCACACCCCGCCCTTGCAGGCGTAGGGGGCGTCCGCACGGCTCCGCAACACGGTGTCCAGCAGTGATTCCGAGCCCCGCACGGCCCAGCTCCCCGAGCGGCCGTGGAGCGTCGCCGTGAGCGTGGCGTCGGTCGGGGCGGTGACGCGGGCCGCCGGGGCGTCGGCGGGGCCGTCGTCGACGTGGAAGACCTCCTGGTGGACCCGGACGCGGTCGACGCCGAGCGCCCGCAGGGCCTTCTCCGCGCTTCGCACGAGGCCGAGCGGGCCGCACAGGAACCAGCCGTCCACCTCCGCCACCGGAAGCACGGCGGGCAGCAGGCCGGTGAGCCGTCCGGTGTCCAGCCGCCCCGAGGGGAGGCCGGCCGCCTGCTCCTCTCGAGAGAGGGCGGTGACGAGCTGGAAGCGGTCCGGATACCGGTCCTTGAGGTCGGCCACCTCGTCGAGGAACATCGTCGAGGCCGCCGTCCGGTCGCTGCGGATCAGGCAGAACCGGGCCGCCGGCTCCCGGTCCAGCAGGGTGGCCGCCATGGACAGCACCGGTGTGATCCCGCTGCCGCCGACCACGGCCGCGAAGAGTCCGGGGCGCGGCTCCAGGACGAACCGGCCCGTGGGCGGCATGGCCTCCACCTGATCGCCGACGGACAGCTCCTTCAGCGCGTACGTGGAGAACGCTCCTCCGTCGACCAGCCGGATGCCCACCCGCAGCACGGGCTCGCCGGGCGGCTCGGTGGCCGGTGCGCAGATCGAGTACGAGCGGCGGACCTCCTCGCCGTCCACGGTGTAGCGCACGTTCAGATGCTGGCCCGGGGTGTGGCGGAAGGTCTCGTGCAGCTCGGCGGGGACGGCGAGGGTGACGGCCACCGCGTCGTCCGTGATCCGTTCGATCGCGCTGACCCGGAGCGGATGGAACATCTACAACTCCTTGAAGTGGTCGAACGGCTCACGGCACGTGACGCAGCGGCGCAGGGCCTTGCACGCCGTGGAGGAGAACCGGCTCAGCAGCTCCGTGTCCGTGGAGCCGCAGTGCGGGCAGCGCACCGAGAGCGTCAGCGGCACGGGGCCGTCGCCGGCGCCGCTGGAGCGCGGCGGCGCTATGCCGGACTCCGCGAGCTTGCGGCGGCCTTCGGCGCTGATGTCGTCCGTCGACCAGGCCGGTGCGAGGACCGTGACCACCGCGACCTCCGGCACCCCGTGGTCGTGCAGGACGCGCTCGATGTCGGCGGACATGGCCTCGATCGCGGGGCAGCCCGTGTAGGTCGGGGTGATCCGCACGGTCGCCCGGCCCGCGCCGTCCACCCGTACGCCCCGCACGACGCCCAGCTCCGCCAGGGTCAGAACCGGGAGCTCCGGATCGGGAACGGAACCGGCGAGCCGGCGCAGCTCGGCCTCCAGCCGGGTGTCGGTCACCATGACGCCCCCGGATGGCTGCGGTGGAGGTGCTGCATCTCGGCGATCATGCGGCCGAACGGCACGGTGTGCAGGCCCTGCCGTCCCGCTCCCGCCGCCCACCCTCCGGACTGCGGGCCCGCCGGGAGCGTCAGGGTGGCCCGTGCGACGACGTCGGAGACGGCGGTGAGCCAACGGGCCCGCAGCTCCTCGAAGTCGACGGCGGAGCCGGGGCCCTCCAGCCCCTCGACCGGCTGGAACATCTCTCCGGTGAAGCGCCACAACGCGTCGAGGCCGCGCTGCATCCGGCCGTGGCTCTCAGCGGTGCCGTCGCCGAGCCGCAGCACCCACTGCTCGGCGTGGTCCCGGTGGTAGGCCACCTCCTTCACCGCCTTGGCCGCGAGGCCGGCGAACTCGCCGCGGCCGGTCGCCAACCGCTCGTACAGCAGGTGCTGGTACACCGAGAAGTAGAGCTGCCGGGCGATGGTGCGGGCGAAGTCCCCGTTCGGCTGCTCGACCAGTTGGAGGTTGCGGAAGGCCCGCTCCTCGCGGAGGTAGGCGAGCTCGTCCTCGTCGCCGACGAGCGAGAGCAGGACCCGTGCCTGCCCCAGCAGGTCCAGGGCGATGTTGGCGAGAGCCACCTCCTCCTCCAGGACGGGGGCGTGGCCCGCCCACTCCCCCAGCCGGTGCGAGAGCACCAGGGCGTCGTCTCCGAGGGCGAGGGCGGCGCTCACAGGTGCTTCACCCCTTCCGGGATCTCGTAGAACGTCGGGTGGCGGTAGGGCTTGTCCCCGGCCGGCTCGAAGAACGAGTCCTTCTCGTCGGGGGAGGAGGCGGTGATCTCGGTGGAGGGGACCACCCAGAGGGAGACGCCCTCCGAGCGGCGGGTGTAGAGGTCGCGGGCGTTGCGCAGGGCCATCTCGGCGTCCGGCGCGTGCAGGCTGCCGGCGTGGGTGTGGGACAGTCCGCGCCGCGAACGCACGAACACCTCCCACAGCGGCCAGTCGGTCGAGCTGGTCATGGCGTCTCCTCCCCCTGCTGTGCGGGCCCCGCGGACTCGGCGCCGGTCGCCGGCGCGTGCGCCCGCGCCGGTGGGGCCGGAGCGCCGGGCGCGATGTGTTGGGCGGCTGACGCGGGCGGGGCGTGCTTGGCGGCGTAGGCGGCCGCGGCCTCCCGGACCCAGGCGCCCTCCTCGTGGGCCCTGCGGCGCTGGGTGATCCGCTGTTCGTTGCAGGGGCCGTTGCCCTGGAGGACCTCGTGGAACTCCGCCCAGTCGATCGGGCCGAAGTCATGCCGTCCGCGCTCCTCGTTCCACCGCAGGTCGGGGTCCGGCAGATCGAGGCCCAGCGCCCGGGCCTGCGGCACGCAGATGTCCACGAAGCGCTGCCGCAGCTCGTCGTTGGAGTGCCGCTTGATCTTCCAGGCCATGGACCGCTCGGAGTGGGCCGAGGCGTCGTCCGGGGGGCCGAACATCATCAGGGACGGCCACCACCAGCGGTTCACCGCGTCCTGGGCCATGGCGTGCTGGGCCTCGGAGCCGCGGCTGAGGGCGAGCAGCAGCTCGTACCCCTGGCGCTGGTGGAAGGACTCCTCCTTGCAGATGCGGACCATCGCGCGGGCGTAGGGGCCGTAGGAGCAGCGGCAGAGCGGCACCTGGTTGGTGATCGCCGCCCCGTCCACCAGCCAGCCGATCGCCCCGACGTCGGCCCAGGTCAGCGTCGGGTAGTTGAAGATCGACGAATAGCGCTGGCGGCCGGCGTGGAGCTTGTCGAGCAGCTCCTCGCGGCTGGTGCCCAGCGTCTCCGCGGCGCTGTAGAGATACAGCCCGTGGCCGGCCTCGTCCTGCACCTTCGCCATCAGGATCGCCTTGCGCCGCAGCGAGGGGGCGCGGGTGATCCAGTTGGCCTCCGGCTGCATCCCGATGATCTCCGAGTGGGCGTGCTGGGCCATCTGACGGACCAGCGAGGCCCGGTAGGCGTCCGGCATCCAGTCGCGGGGCTCGATCCGCTCGTCCGCGGCCACGGTCGCCTCGAAGGCCCGTACGCGGGCCGCGTCCCCCGCCTGCCCCGCGTCCACCGTGCCCGACGCCCCCCGCGCCGCTTGGCCCGCAGTCACTGCCGCCATCCCGGACTCCCTACCGACCGATCGTTCGGTTCTCTGGCTTCAATGGTGAGTCGGAGGCCCGTAGGGTGTCAACCCTGTGGATAACTGAGCGGTGATCGACGGTGGGCGGGGCGGGATGGATGCGGATCACGGCGGGGGCCCGGCGAACCGGCAGAAGGCCCCCTGGCCCTCGGCTTCGGCGCCTCAGGCGGACGTGCCCGACGCGCCCGCGCCCCCGTCTTCGGCGGACCCGGCGGACCCGGCGGGCCCCGCGGACACAGCGGGCCCCTCGGCCGGCCGTGGCATAGCCGGGCTCTCCTTCCCGTACCAGGTGGGCGCGGCCCTGGCGCTCTCCCTGATCGGGCTGCTGGCCTGCGCCCACGTGGCCGTGGTCTTCCTGCACGTCGCCCCGTCGAACACGCTGACCAAGCAGCACGGGGAGACCATCGACGACTGGGTCTACCCGGAGTTCGAGCAGAACTGGAAGCTGTTCGCGCCCAACCCGCTCCAGCAGAACATCGCCGTCCACGTGCGCGCCGAGGTGGTGGGGGAGGACGGCCGCCGCACCACCGGCTGGATGAGCCTCACCCACGAGGACGGCGAAGGGATACGCGGCAACCTCCTGCCCAGCCACATCCACCAGAACGAACTCCGCCGGGGCTGGGACTTCTACGTCAACTCCCACGACGGCGAGAACCGTTCCACGAGTCTGCGCGGCGACCTCTCCGAGCGCTACGTCCGCCGCATCGCGATGCTGCGGCTGAGCGGACGGGACTACGGCGGCACGATCGAGCGCATCCAGCTCCGCTCCGCCAGCACCCCCGTCGCCCCGCCCCCGTGGAGCACGGAGCGGATCGACACCCGGCCGGTCCACCGCGTGCTCCCCTGGTGGACCGTGACCCCGGACGACCTTCCCGCGCGTGACGCGGAGCGGGCCCGGAACGCGGCGCACGGTGCGGAGGGCAACAGGTGACCACCCCTCCGCCGTCCGGCCCGCAGCGCCCCGCCGGGCCGCCCGCCGACCCGCAGCGCCCCGGCGGGCCGCCCGCCGACCCGCCGCGCGCCGCCACACCCCTGCCATCCGCCCCGGCTCAGGCCGCCGCGCCCCACCGCAGTGCCGTCCGCCCGCCTGCCGCCCCCCGCCCCGGCGTCCCCGCCAACGGCCCGGCCCGCGCCCTCCAGCGCGTCACCGCCTCGGCCCTCGGCCCGTACCAGAGCGCCGTCGTCCGGATCGGGTTCGCCGCCACGTACCTCTTCTTCCTGCTGCGCGAGCTGCCCCACCGCCATGAGCTGTACGGCCCCGACAGCCCGTGGCGCTGGGACCTCGCCCGGCGGCTCACGGACAGCAACGACGCCTTCTCCGTACTGCTGTGGACCGACAGCGCGCTCTGGTTCGAGGCCGTCTACGCCCTCACCCTGCTGTCCGCCGCCGCCCTCCTCCTCGGGTGGCGCACCCGGACCATGTCCGTCCTCTTCATGGTCGGCGTGCTCTCCCTGCAGAACCGCAGCATCTTCATGGGCGACGGCGGCGACAACGTCGTGCACCTCATGGTGATCTACCTCGTGCTGACGCGCTGCGGCCAGGTCTGGTCGCTGGACGCCCGGCGCGCGGCCCGGAACGCCGGACGCGCGGCGGCCGGTTCGCGGCCCGCTCGGGACGTCGCGGGGCCGGTGCTCTGGGCCGTGCTCGGGCCCGTCCTGGCGGTCGCCACGGTGATGGGCGGGCTCGGCGGCACCTGGTGGCTCCCGGCCCTGCTGTGGGCGGTCTGGCTCTCCGCCGCCGCCTGGTGGGCCGTGAACCGCCGCGCGCCCCGCGGGCAGTCGCGCATCCTGCTCGACGTGCTGGCCAACCTCGTGCACAACGCCACGCTGGCCGTGATCATGGCCGAGGTCTGCCTGATCTACGCGACCGCCGGCTGGTACAAGATCCAGGGCTCGCGCTGGCAGGACGGCACCGCGCTCTACTACCCGCTCAAGCTGGACTACTTCACCCCGTGGCCGGCCCTCTCGGACGTCCTCGCCTCCAGCGGGCTCGTGGTGATGGTGCTGACGTACGGCACGGTCATCGCCCAGGTCGCCTTCCCCTTCACCCTGTTCAACCGGCGGATCAAGAACGTCCTGCTGGTCGTGATGATCGGCGAGCACGCGGGGATCGCCCTGCTGCTCGGACTGCCGTTCTTCTCCCTGGCGATGATCGCGGCCGACGCCGTCTTCCTGCCCACCGCCTTCCTCGTGTGGCTCGGCGGCCGGGCCGCGCTCGGCAGGCGGCGGCTGCTCTCCCGGCTGCCCGCACGGTCCCCGGAACGCGCGGCGGCGGAGCGGCCGGCCCGACCGCCGCGACCGGCCGGGACCGGGCCGGACGAGGACGCCCACGGCGGTACGGGGGGACCCCGGCGCCCCGGTGGCGGCGGGGGCCATACGCTCGTCGGGTGAGCAGCGAGACCGGCAGCACCCAGGAACCCCCGGCCGACCCCCAGGACCCCGCCGGGGCGGAGCCCCTCCAGTACGACGACGGGTACGGCCCGGAGGTCGGCGTCGGGCCGCACCCGCTGCCCTGGCCCGAGGGCGAGCGCTACGACCCCGAGCTGCTGGCCCACGGCGACCGGCGCAACGTCGGCGACGCCTACCGCTACTGGACGCGGGAGGCGATCGTCGCCGACCTCGACCTCCGGCGGCACGACTTCCACGTGGCCGTGGAGAACTGGCACCACGACTTCAACATCGGGTCGGTGGTGCGGACCGCCAACGCCTTCCTGGCCAAGGAGATCCACATCGTGGGCCGCCGGCGCTGGAACCGGCGCGGCGCCATGGTGACGGACCGCTACCAGCACGTCCGCCACCACCCCGACACGGCGGACCTGACCGCGTGGGCGGAGTCCGAGGGGCTGCCGATCATCGGGATCGACAACCTCCCCGGAGCCGTACCGCTGGAGCGGACCGAGCTGCCCCGCCGGTGCGTGCTGCTCTTCGGGCAGGAGGGGCCCGGCCTGACCGAGGAGGCCCGCGAGCACGCCGCCATGGTCTGCTCCATCGCCCAGTTCGGTTCGACGCGGTCCATCAACGCCGGAGCCGCCGCCGCGATCGCGATGCACGCGTGGGTGCAGCGCTACGCCGCCGTCCCGGACCCCCGTGACGGCCTGCGGGGGACGCCGGGGGCCGCTCCCTAGGCCTGGCGCCGCACCTCCACCACGCGGAAGCGGTTGGCGACGAAGGCCCCGTCGCACAGGGTCGCGTTCGCGGCGGGGTTGCCGCCGGAGCCGTGGAAGTCGGAGAAGGCCGCCGTCTGGTTGACGTAGACCCCTCCGGTCAGGTTCAGCGAGAGCTGGGCCGACTCCTCCAGGCAGACGTCCTCGATCGCGCGCTCCACCTCGGGCGACGTGGTGTAGGCGCCGACCGTCATCGCCCCCTCGTCGCGGATGGTGCGGCGCAGCAGCTCCAGGGCGGCGGGCGTCGACTCGACCGCGACCGCGAAGGAGACCGGGCCGAAGCACTCCGAGAGGTAGGCCGCGCCGTCGTCGGCCTTGGCGGCGTCGAGCTTGACGATGACGGGGGTGCGGACGACCGCGTCGGGGAACTCGTCGTTCGCCACCGTGCGCGAGGCGAGGGCGACCTCGCCCAGCTTCCCGGCCGCTTCCACCCGAGCCAGCACGTCGCGGTTGACCAGGGCGCCGAGCAGCGCGGCCGCGCGGGCGTCGTCCCCGAGCAGGCCCGTGACGGCGGCGGCGATGTCGGCGACCACGTCGTCGTAGGACTTGGGGCCCGCGTCCGTGGCGATGCCGTCCCGCGGGATCAGGAGGTTCTGCGGGGTGGTGCACATCTGGCCGCTGTACAGGGAGAGGGAGAACGCCAGGTTGGCGAGCATCCCGCGGTAGTCGTCGGTGGAGTCGACGACGATCGTGTTGACGCCGGCCTTCTCCGTGTGGACCACGGCCTGGCGGGCGTTCTCCTCCAGCCAGTCGCCGAAGGAGGTCGAGCCGGTGTAGTCGATGATCCGGACCTCCGGGCGGAGCGCCAGGGACTTGGCGATGCCCTCGCCGGGGCGCTCGGCGGCCAGGGCCACCAGATTCGGGTCGAAGCCCGCCTCGCGCAGCACGTCGCGGGCGATGCCCACGGTGAGGGCCAGCGGCAGCACGGCGCGCGGGTGCGGCTTGACCAGCACCGGGTTGCCCGTGGCGAGGGAGGCGAAGAGTCCGGGATAGCCGTTCCACGTGGGGAACGTGTTGCAGCCGATGAGCAGCGAGACGCCGCGGCCGGAGGCGACGTACGACTTGTGCAGCTTCAGCGGATCGCGCTTGCCCTGCGGCTTGGACCAGTCGGCGGTCCCGGGGGTGCGCGTCTGCTCCCGGTAGGCGTACGCGACGGCCTCCAGGCCGCGGTCCTGGGCGTGCGGCCCGCCCGCCTGGAACGCCATCATGAAGGCCTGGCCGCTGGTGTGCATCACGGCGTGGGCCAGCTCGTGGGTGCGGGCGCTGATCCGCGCCAGGATCTCCAGGCAGACCAGGGCCCGGAGCTCCGGCCCGGCCGCCCGCCAGGCGCCCGTGCCGGCCCGCATCGCCGGGATCAGCACGTCCGGGTCGGCGTGCGGATACTCGACGCCGAGCCGCGGCCCGTACGGCGAGACCTCGTCGCCGGTCCAGCCGTCGGTGCCCGGCTGTCCCAGGTCGAGCCGGGTGCCGAGCACCGCGTCGAACGCGGCCCTGCCCTCGGCCGCGCCGAGGCTGCCCGGAGCGCCGCCTTCCCCGTACGCCTTCGGGTGCTCGGGGTGCGGCGACCAGTACGCACGGGTGCCGATCGTGTCCAGGGCCCGGTCGAGCGTGGGCCGGTGGGTCTCGGATAGCTGCTGGGGGGTGAGCGCGGCGGCCATGGCGGACCAACTCCTCGTCGAGCCGGGCGGTGACGTACGGACGGAGTTAGAGTAACCGAACGATCGGTCGGGACAAGGGGCCCCGAAGGACCTGTGGACAACCCATGGGGGAGGATCGCGGACATGACCACGGCCAAGCGGGACACGTACACCCCGGAGACCCTGCTCACCGTCGCCGTTCGCGTCTTCAACGAGCGTGGCTACGACGGCACGTCCATGGAGCACCTTTCGCGGGCCGCAGGCATCTCGAAGTCCTCCATCTACCACCATGTGGCGGGCAAGGAGGAGCTGTTGCGGCGAGCCGTCAGCCGGGCGCTCGACGGGCTCTTCGCCATTCTCGACGAGCCGGGGGCGCTGCGCGGGCGCGCGATCGAGCGGGTCGAGTACGTCACGCGCCGCACGGTCGAGGTGCTGATGGCCGAGGTCCCCTACGTCACGCTGCTGCTGCGGGTGCGGGGGAACACGAAGACCGAGCGCTGGGCGCTGGAGCGCCGCCGCGAGTTCGACCAGCGCGTCGCGGAGCTGCTGCAGGCCGCGGTGGCCGACGGCGACCTGCGGGCGGACGTGGACATACGGCTGGCGACCCGGCTGCTGTTCGGCATGGTGAACTCCCTGGTCGAGTGGTATCGGCCGCAGCCCGGCGGCTTCCCGGACGAGGACCAGCTCGCCGACACGGTCGTCCGACTGGCGTTCGAGGGGATGCGGGCGAACGGCCGCTGAGCCCTTGCGGGGGCGGCGCGCGGCGCCGAACCACGCGGTGCCGAACCGCACGGCGGCGCGCGCGGCGCCGAACCGCGCGGCCCGCGTGCTGCCCGGCCGTGCTCCGGCCGTCCCCGACCGGCCTCCGCCTCCCGCGTCAGCTCCGCTCCGGCCGTCCCCGACCCGCCTCCGCCTCCCGCGTCAGCTCAGCTCCGGCCTGCCCAGCTCCGCCGGCCGGTCCGGGTACGGGCCGAGGTCCGTCTCCTCGAACACCAGCAGGGTGCGGGTCGAGAGCACCTCGGGAATGGCCTGGATGCGGGTGAGGACCAGCTCGCGCAGCGCCCGGTTGTCCGGCGTGTGCACCAGCAGCAGGACGTCGAAGTCGCCGCTCACCAGCGCGATGTGCGTGGCCCCCGGAAGCGCCTGGAGCTGTTCGCGCACGGTGCGCCAGGAGTTCTGCACGATCTTGAGCGTGATGTACGCGGACGCGCCCTGGCCCGCCCGCTCGTGGTCGACGCGGGCCCCGAAGCCCCGGATCACGCCGTCCTCGACGAGCCGGTTGATCCGGGCGTAGGCGTTGGCGCGCGAGACGTGGACCCGTTCGGCCACCGACCGTATCGAGGCGCGGCCGTCCGCCCGGAGGATGCGCAGGATGTCGCGGTCGGTGGCGTCCAGGGGCCGGGCGGGCGGTGCCGGCGGTGCCGGCGTGGCCGCTGGGACGGCTTGGGCCGGAGCGGGCGGCGGCGACGGGGACGCCGTTGGGTCGGGACCGTCGCCTGTGTCGGCCATTCGTTCAGCTCTCATCCGCCCGCGCCTCCGTGTCATGGACGACCTGACCCCATCACAGGCTGTGGAGAACCGTTTGTCCACAGGCCGACGGCGCCTGTAGCCAAAATGCGTTCGCGACCGAACAATCGGTAGGTGAGGCAGGCCGCGTCCGCGTCCTGTCCGCTCTCGACATCTCGTTCCGCGGCGACACCCCCGATCTCTCCCGATGCCAGGAGGTGCTTCTCATGACGGTCCAAGAGCTGCCCGGCGCGGCCGCCTACCGGCCCACGCCGCCCCCGGCCTGGAAGCCGATCACCGACCCCGCCCCGCTGCTCCCGGACCCGGAGCCGTTCCGGGTGCTCGGCACGGAAGCGGTCGCCGGTGTCGAGCCCGAGCTGCTGCTGCGCCTCTACGCCGAGCTGGTCCGCGGCCGCCGCTACAACGCGCAGGCCACCGCGCTGACGAAGCAGGGCCGACTGGCCGTCTACCCGTCGAGCACCGGCCAGGAGGCGTGCCAGGTCGCCGCCGCACTGGTCCTGGAGGAGCGCGACTGGCTCTTCCCCAGCTACCGCGACACGCTGGCGGCCGTCGTACGGGGTCTCGACCCGGTCGAGGCCCTGACCCTGCTGCGCGGCGACCGGCACACCGGTTACGACCCGCGCGAGCACCGCATCGCACCGCTGTGCACCCCGCTGGCCACCCAGTTGCCGCACGCCGTGGGGCTGGCGCACGCGGCCCGGCTCCGGGGCGACGACGTGGTGGCGCTCGCCCTGGTCGGCGACGGGGGCACCAGCGAGGGCGACTTCCACGAGGCGCTGAACTTCGCGGCCGTCTGGAAGGCCCCGGTCGTCTTCCTCGTGCAGAACAACGGCTTCGCCATCTCCGTGCCGCTGGCGAAGCAGACCGCCGCCCCCTCCCTCGCGCACAAGGCGGTGGGGTACGGGATGCCGGGCCGCCTCGTCGACGGCAACGACGCCGCCGCCGTGCACCAGGTGCTCGGCGAGGCGGTGGTCCGGGCACGGCGTGGCGAAGGACCGACCCTGGTCGAGGCGGTCACCTACCGCATGGACGCCCACACCAACGCCGACGACGCCACGCGCTACCGGGTGGACAGCGAGGTCGAGGCCTGGCGGGCGCACGACCCCGTGCGGCTGCTGGAGCGCGAGCTGACCGGCCGGGGGCTGCTGGACGACGAGGCCGTCGAGCGGGCGCGGGGGGGGGGGGGGGGGGGGGGGGGGGGGGGGGGGGGGGGGGGGGGGGGGGGGGGGGGGGGGGGGGGGGGGGGGGGGGGGGGGGGGGGGG
>NZ_JBVJCD010000014.1:88172-112351 GCF_055588985.1 Streptomyces sp. NPDC041970 | reverse complement strand
CCGACACCCCCATCCTCACCACCGACGCCCGCCACCGCGCCGACGCCAAGAGCGCCCTCATCACCCTCGTCGAACACGCCCTCATGGCCCGCCTGCGCTGATCGACCGCCCGACGCGCCGGGGCCCGCACTCCCGATGAGGAGTGCGGGCCCCGGCGCTTCGCGTCCGTGCGGTTCAGCCCTGCCAACTGTGCGGGGCGCGGAAGCCCGGCGTGCGCTCCAGTCGGCGCCAGCCCGCGGTGTCGCGGCCGCGGTGGGCGGGGGCGGCGGGCCGGGCGGCGGCGCGGGCGAGGAGGACCGCGGTGATGGCGGCCAGTTCCTCGGGGCCGGCGTGGCCCTTCTCGACGCGTAGGACGGACTCGGCGGTGGTCGGGATCATGGGGGGTCTCCGTCTTCTGGGCAGCGGGTCGTGGTCTTCGGGGCGCGCGGCGCCGGGAAGGACGGCTACTGCGGGGGGTTGCCGTGCTTGCGGGACGGCAGGTCGGCGTGCTTGCTGCGGAGCATGGCGAGCGAGGCGATGAGCACCTCGCGGGTCTCGGCGGGGTCGATGACGTCGTCGACCAGGCCGCGCTCGGCCGCGTAGTAGGGGTGCATCAGCTCGGCCTTGTACTCCTTGACCATGCGGGTGCGCATGGCGTCGGAGTCCTCGGCGTCCGCGATCTGGCGCCGGAAGATGACGTTGGCGGCGCCCTCGGCCCCCATCACGGCGATCTCGTTGGTGGGCCAGGCGTAGGTGAGGTCCGCTCCGATGGACTGGCTGTCCATGACGATGTAGGCGCCTCCGTAGGCCTTGCGCAGGATCAGCGAGATCCGCGGCACGGTGGCGTTGCAGTAGGCGTACAGCAGCTTCGCACCGTGGCGGATGATTCCACCGTGCTCCTGATCGACGCCGGGGAGGAAGCCGGGTACGTCCAGAAGAGTGATGATCGGGATGTTGAACGCATCGCACATCTGGACGAAGCGGGCGGCCTTCTCGGAGGCCTCGATGTCCAGGACACCGGCCAGCACCTGCGGCTGGTTGGCGACGATGCCGACGACCTGGCCGTCGAGGCGGGCCAGCGCGCAGACGATGTTGCGGGCCCAGCGCTCGTGGATCTCCAGGTAGTCGCCGTCGTCGACGAGCTCCTCGATGACCTGGTGCATGTCGTACGGGCGGTTGCCGTCGGCCGGGACCAGGTCCAGCAGGACGTCGCCGCGCCGGTCGGCCGGGTCGTCGCTCTCGACCGTCGGCGGGTTCTCGCGGTTGTTGGAGGGCAGCATCCCGATCAGGTAGCGGACCTCCGCGATGCAGGTCTCCTCGTCGTCGTACGCGAAGTGCGCGACGCCCGAGGTCTCGGCGTGCACGTCCGCGCCGCCGAGGCCGTTCTGGGTGATCTCCTCGCCGGTGACCGCCTTGACGACGTCCGGTCCGGTGATGAACATCTGCGAGGTCTCGCGGACCATGAAGACGAAGTCGGTGAGCGCCGGGCTGTAGGCCGCGCCGCCCGCGCACGGGCCGAGCATGACGGAGATCTGCGGGATGACGCCGCTGGCGCGGGTGTTCCGCTGGAAGATCCCGCCGTATCCGGCGAGGGCGGAGACGCCCTCCTGGATACGGGCGCCGGCGCCGTCGTTCAGCGAGACCAGCGGCGCGCCGGCCGAGATGGCCATGTCCATGATCTTGTGGATCTTCGTGGCGTGGGCCTCGCCCAGCGCTCCGCCGAAGATCCGGAAGTCGTGGGCGTAGACGAAGACCGTACGGCCCTCGACGGTGCCCCAGCCGGTGATGACCCCGTCGGTGTAGGGCTTCTTGGCCTCCAGGCCGAAACCGGTGGCCCGGTGCCGGCGCAACTGCTCGACCTCCTTGAACGAGCCAGGGTCCAGCAGCAGCTCGATGCGCTCGCGCGCGGTCAGCTTGCCCTTGGCGTGCTGCGCCTCGGTCGCCCGCTCGCTCGGTCCGCGCCGCGCCTGCTCGCGCAGAGCCAGCAGCTCGGCCACCCGGCCTCGGGTGTCGTTCGGCTCACCCTGGGTTTCGTCCACAACGGTCATGTACCGACCCTACGAACCCGGACCCAGAAATCGCGCCGTCCACTCCGTACAGTCTCCTGCCCGGTTTCGTGGTGGGAGTGAACAGAACCTTTTCGCCGGGCAGGCGAGCCACCAGCGAAACGCCGCGCCGGTTTATGGAGACCCCACAAAGGCGGGCTGTGCCGTGGACCACACGTCACGGAGCGGGGCCGGCGGCTTCCCCAGTATGGCGGAGCGTCACCGCCCGGCGCCCCGGCGGGCGGCCCCCTTCCGCTCCGGAAGCGGGCGTCGCACCGCTCGACGCCGGCGCACGGCTCCCACGGCTGCCGCCCTCCACGACGCCGTCCGGCACTTTGGCCATCCGCCCGGACGGCACGTGCGCGGAGGGCCCGCGCCGGGCACGGCGGATGCGGGCCCGGACACCGTACGCCCGACGGGCGGTGAGGGCGCCAGGCGGGTGACAGGCCATCACCTGCCCTCCCGCGTGGCGTTCTTGACTTCACCGGGGCCCGTCGGGACGGTTCCGTATGCGAAACACCCCTCTCCCCCGCCGCGCGCTCGCGGCGCTCGCCGTCGGGTTCCTGCTGACCGCCGCCGCCCCGGCCCGCGCGGAACCGGCCCCGCCGGCGCCAGGGGCCCCCGCCCCCGGCGCGCACGGGCTGCGCGCCTTCCAGCAGCGGTACGGGCTGCCGCCGACCGGCCGGGTCGACACCGCCACCGCCCGCCTGCTCAGGGCGGCCCCGGACAGCGAACTGCGCGCGGCCTTCGCCGCTCCGGCCGACCTCGGCCCGGAGCAGCTCGCCCACGCCCGTACGGTCATCGGCGTCGGGAAGGGCGCGGGCATCCCCGCGCAGGGCCAGGTCATCGCCCTGATGACGGCCATGCAGGAGTCGACGTTCGTCAACTACACGTCCCCGGTCAACGGCGACTCGCTCGGCGTCTTCCAGCAGCGCCCCAGCATGGGGTGGGGCACGCCGGAGCAGATCACCCACGTGCCGACCTCGGCCAGGTCCTTCTACGGGCTGCCCTCGCCCAGCAGCAACCCAGGGCTGCTCCAGGTCGACGGCTGGGAGGACAGGGCGCCGGGCGAGGCGTGCCAGGCGGTGCAGCGGTCCGCGCACCCCGACCGGTACGCGCAGTGGGAGGCGTTCGCCCGGAAGCTGCTGGCGGAGGAGGGCCCCGCGGCGGACCCGATCGCCTGAGACCGCCCCCGCCGCGGGCCGCCTCCCGCACCGGGGGCGGTCCGCGGCGGGTTGCTCACCGGCCGGGGAAGGGCCTTCGACGAAGATGTTGAATGTTGAACCAGAACTCGCTACAGTGAATCTCGTTGAACGTTAAACAACCTCGTCGGCGGAGTCCCGCCGCCGTTCCCCAGCACATCCCCGAGGAGGAGCCATGGCTCTGTTCACCCGCAAGCCGACCACCGCCCCCGCCGCCGAGGCCCCCGCGGTGGACCCGGCGCTCGCCGCGCTGACCGGCACGTACACCCTGGACCCGGCGCACAGCCGCATCGGCTTCACCGTGCGCCACGCGATGGTCACCAACGTGCGCGGCTCCTTCGCCGACCACGAGGGCACCCTGGTCCTGAACGGCGCCGACCCGGCCGCCTCCTCGGCCTCCATCGACGTGCGGATCGCCTCCGTCGACACCGGCATCGCCGACCGCGACCGCCACCTGGTCAGCGGCGACTTCTTCGACGCCGAGCGGTTCCCCCTCATGACGTTCCGCTCCACCGGTGCGGAGCAGTCGGGCGGCGACGCCTACCGCGTCACCGGCGATCTCACCATCAAGGACGTGACGCGCCCGCTCTCCATCGACCTGGAGTTCAACGGCTCCGCCACCGACGTCTACGGCAACCAGCGCGTCGGCTTCGAGGGCAGCGCGGAGATCCTGCGCTCCGACTGGGGCCTGACCTGGAACGCGGCGCTGGAGACCGGCGGCGTGATGGTCAGCGACAAGGTGAAGCTCACCTTCGACATCTCCGCGATCAAGGCCGCCCCGCAGGGCTGACCGGCCGGACGCCGCAAACGGAACGCCCGCCGCCACCCCTTTCCGGGGCGGAGGCGGGCGTCCGGCGTGCGTGGGGGCGGACGGTCACGCGGCGGCGGGGCGCGGTCCGCGCCGCATCGCCCAGAGCGGCGGGCCGCCGCCGGGCAGGCGGGCCTCCCCGAGCACGGTGAAGCCGAAGTGCTCGTAGACGGGCAGGTTGTCCGGCTTGGAGGACTCCAGGTAGACGGGCAGGCCCGCCGCGTCGGCGCGGGCCAGTCCGGACCGCAGCAGCGCGGCCCCGTGCCCCTGGCCCCGCGCGTCCGGGTCCGCCCCGATGACGGCCAGGTACCAGTGCGGTTCCTGGGGGCTGTGCTGGGCGGCCGCCTCGACGGCCTCGCGGAACAGGGGCGCCCTGTCGCCCAGGATCGCCTCCAGCTCCTGGACGGTCTCCGCGTCGGGGACGGCCTTGGCCTGCCCCTGCGGCGGCACCCAGAAGGCGGCCGCGGACCCGGTGCGCTCGCACACCCCGTGCCGGAGGTACTGCCTGCTGAAGATCGTCGCGAAGTAGCGGGCGAGGTCGTCCTGGCGCGCGGCCCCGCCGGGGAGGAACCAGCCCATCATCGGGTCGTCCTGGAAGGCACGGGCCAGGACGCGGCCGACCAGCGGGGCGTCGTCGAGCGTCGCCGCCTTCGGTGTGTTCGTCGTCGACATGAGGGACATCCTGCCTGCCGTGATCTTGAGCGGCGAGGCGGGGGCGGTCCCGCGCGGGGGCGGGACGGGCCCGCCGATCCGCCCGGTCGAAGGGTGGGCCCTCTGCCGCGAGCCGCGGGCCTTCGGCCGTGGGCCGTGGGCCGCGGCCTGCGGCCTGCGGCGTCACCCCCGGCGGGCCGCGACCGCCAGCCGGGTGTCCTCGGCGGTCAGGTCCGCGTTGATCGCGCAGCCCGCGCGCAGGCCCGCCGCCGCCGCGCCGACGACCTGGGCGGTGAGGTCGGAGACGTTGCCCGCCACCCAGACGCCGGGGACCCCGGTCGCACCGGTGGCGTCGGCGGGGACGTACGTGCCCACGACCGCGCCGCGCGTCTCCTGGGCGACCGGTTCGACGCCCAGGGACGCGAGCACGGCCGAGCGGGCGGTGAACCGGGCCTGGACCACCAGGGCCTCGCGCGGGACGACCCGCCCGCCGGCCAGGCGTACGCCGGTGAGGCGGTCGTCCGTGACCTCCAGGCCGGACACCTCGCCGTCCACCACCGCCACGCCCCGCGCCGCCAGCTCCTCGCACTCCTCGTCCGCGGGCTCCGGGCCCGTGTGGCGGAAGAGCGTCACGTCCGCGCTCCACTGCCGCCACATCAGCGCCTGGTGCACGGCGAGGGGGCCCGTGCCGAGGACGCCGATCGGGCGGTCCGCCACCTCGTGTCCGTGGCAGTGCGGGCAGTGCAGCACCTCGCGGCCCCACCGCTCCGCCAGTCCGGGCACGGGCGGCAGCTCGTCGACGAGCCCCGTGGCCACCAGGAGCCGGCGCGCCTCCACCGAGCGGCCGTCCTCCGTCGCCACCCGGAAGCCGCGCCCTCCGGGCAGCCGCTCGGCCGCTGCCGCCCGGCCCCCGACGACCTCCGCGCCGTACCCGCTCGCCTCGCCCCGGCCGATCGCCAGCAGCTCGCCGGGCGGCGCCGACTCCCGGCCCAGGTAGTTGTGCACATGGGCGGCGGGGGCGTTGCGGGGCTCCCCCGCGTCGATCACCAGGACCGAACGCCGGGCCCGCGCCAGGTTCAGCGCCCCGCTCAGGCCGGCGGCCCCGCCGCCCACGATCACCACGTCGTACCGCTGCCGCTTCATGCCGCTCCCGTTCGTCCCGCTCGTCCGGGGGTGGGCCCCCCGGTTACCGGAACGATGGGCCCACCACGCACAGGATGGCAACGATGCTTGCCGGAACGGCAAGGCCGTCCGAGCGCCGCGATCAACGACGGCCCCGCGGACGGCCCCGGCTCAGCCGACGGGCGGTCGGGTCCGCTCCACCGGCAGCCAGAGTTCGGCGTCCGCCTCCGTCCCGTCCTCGGACAGTTCCACCCGCAGGATCTCCGGGCCCGGCCGGGATGCGTACGGGTTCGACGGGAACCACTGCGTGAACACGTCCCGCCACAGGTGCTGGAGTGTTCGCGGGAACGGGCCCGTGCTCTCGAAGACGGCCCAGGAACCGGCCTCCACCGTCAGCACGTCCAGGTCCTCGGGCGGCTCCTGGCCCGTCGCCGCCCCTTGGTAGTAGTCGAGTCCGGTGCCCTCCGCGCGACTGGGGTCGAGCTGGTCGCTCACCCCGAGCAACCCGGCCGGCTCCTGGTCGGACAGGGCCTCGATGCGCCGCAGCCCCTCCTTGCCGATGCCCCGGACGAACCGCTCGATGGCCTCGTTCGGACCCTCGTGGACCAGGGGCACGCGCGCCTTCCTCCCCACCACGCGGAACTCTTCCTTCTTCACCAGCCGGTACCGCACGGCACTGCTCCCTTCGACGACGAGCCGGAAGGTCAGGCGTTGCTGGGACCGCAGGACCGCGCCGTCGCGCCGCGCCTCGCCCGGCCCGACGCCGTGCACCGCCCGGAACGCGCGGGCGAAGCCCTCCCCCGTGTCGTAGCCGTACCGCACGGCCACGTCCAGCAGCGTCCGGTCGCCCGCGAGCACGTCGGCGCCCGCGAGCGTCATGCGGCGACGGCGGACGTACTCCCCCAGCGGTACGCCCGCCAGCGCGGAGAACACCCTGCGGAAGTGGTACTCCGACGTCCCGGCGATACGAGCCAGCTCGGCGGCCTCGACGCGTTCGCCGAGGTGCGCCTCGATGTGCTCCATCGCTTCGTTCAACCGCTCCAGCACGCCTGCCCCCTCCTCTTTCCCGTCCACCGTAGGCAGGGGAGAACACGGCGGACCCGACCGTCCGTGCCCGGTCCGGTCGGGTCCGCCGGCGCTTCCGCGGCGCGTCGGTGGTCGGCGCCCGGTCCTCGCGGTCGGGGGGTCGGGTCTCGGGTCAGAGCGTTTCGGTCCCGGAGACGGTGGTGGTCACCCCCCCGGCGGTGGAGGTCGCGCCCGCAGGCCCTTCGAGCAGGTGGCCGAGTCCGCCGAAATCGTCCAGCGTGCCGAGGGAGACGGCCGGTTCGGCCGCGTGTGCGGTGTCCCCGCCGCCGGGGGGCGGGGAGATCGCGGCGACGACCGCTCCGGCGGCGAGGGTGATGACGGCGAGTACGCTTCGCTTCTTCATGTCGGCTTCAACGGCTCGGAACCCGGAAAGGGCACGCCCGGCTCTCCTCGTCCCGGCCGCTGTCGGGGGGCGTCGGCGTGCCGCATACGCTGTGCGGATGATGGTCTACGCCCCGGCGGCCCTCCTCTTCGCCGTCTTCTGCGCGAGCGTGCTGCACGACCGCCGGAAGTTCAGCAACGCCGTGGTCCTGGGGCTCGCCGTGCTCTGCGCGGTGGCCGCCTGGCTGTACCGGCTGATCAGGTCGGGGACGGCGTCGGGCGAGGTCGCGGCCTGGTCGCTGCTGGTGCTGGGGGCGCTGGCCGTCCTCGTGCTGACGTGCTTCCTCCTCCTCAACGGCGTACGGATGCTGCGCAAGGAGGGCAGGAGCCCGTCCAACCTGCTCTCGCTGGCGGCCGCGCTGGCCATCGCCGGCGTCGTGGCGCTGCTCGTCACCGCCGTGAGCGTGCGCACCCCGGTGCTGACGGGGGTGGCGGTGGCGGCCGGCGGTCTGGCGCTCTACGTCTCGTTCCTCTTCCTGTGCTTCGTCTGCTACGCGTTCCTCTACGGGCGGCTGCGGGTGCGCCGCAAGGCCGACTTCGTGGTGGTGCTCGGCTCGGGGCTGGTGGGCGGCTCCACCGTGCCGCCGCTGCTGGCGAGCCGCCTGAAGCGGGCCCGCGCGGTCCACGCGCGGCTCGCCCGGCACGGCGGGTCCCCGGTGCTGATCACCTCGGGGGGCCAGGGGCCCGACGAGGACCTGCCGGAGTCCCACGCCATGGCCGACCACCTGGTGGCCGAGGGGTTCCCGGCCCACCTCATCGAGCGGGAGGACCGTTCGACGACGACCGAGGAGAACCTGCGGTTCAGCAGGGCGATCATGGAGAGGGCGAACCCGGACTACCGGTGCGTGGTCGTCACGAACAACTACCACGCCTTCCGCGCCGCCCTCACCGCCCGACAGGTCCGCATCCGGGGGCAGGTGGTCGGCTCGCCCACGGCCGCGTACTTCTGGCCGAACGCGACGATCCGCGAGTTCACCGCGGTCCTCGTCTCCTACCGGCGCACCAACGCGGTGGCCTGCCTGCTGATCGTCCTCGGCGGGGTGGCCGCCTGGTGGGCGGCCGCGCACAACGGGGTCGGGTAGCCGCTCAGAACCCGCCCCCGTCGAAACCGCCGCCTCCTCCGCCGAAGCCGCCGCCGTCGCCGAATCCGCCTCCGCCTCCGTCGCCGAAGCCTCCGCCGAAGCCGGAGGCGTCGAAGTCGGTGCCGGAGAACTCGCCGCCGCCCGCCCCGCCGCCGAAGTCGCCGCCGCCGTACTCGGAGGCGTACGCCGGGGTGGCGAGCATCGAGCCGAGCATGGTGCCGACCAGGAGGCCGGGGAGCAGGCCGCCGCCGAAGTAGCCGCCGGCCCACGGCCCGTACGCCGGGCCCGCCTCCCAGTACGGGCGGCGCGCCCCGCCGCCGACGTCCACCGTGCGGCTCATGGGGTCCTCGCCCGCACGCAGCCGCGCCTCGTCCGCGCCGCAGACCGGCACCTCGCGGGACGCGCCGCCGGCCGGGGTCCACAGCACGTCCGCGACCGAGGGGCCGTGGCGCGGGTCGAAGAAGCACGGCGGCCTGCGGGCCGGCAGCTCCCCGCCGGTGCGGCGGGCCTCCAGGACCGCGAGGGAGTAGCGGCCGTCCTCCAGGGTCTGGGTGACTCCTCGCACGTCGGAGGGGTGCGTGGCCCGTTCCATCCTGGTCTTGGCGCTCTCGTAGGAGTCCAGGGCCCGTGCGTAGTCGGCGCGCATGGCGTCGTCCGCGCCCGGTTCGGCGGGGTGGAAGTCGAGGCGTTCGAGGGTTTCGCCGTACGCCGTGATGTCCTCGTCGACGACGACCCGGAGCTTGTCGAGCGCGGCGCGCTCCTCCTCCTCGCGGCGGCGCCTGCTGCGGCGGGTGACCGCGTAGACGCCCGCGCCGCCCGCCGCCACCAGGGCGCCGAGCGTGATCAGGCCGCCGACCGGAGCGCCTGAGCCGTCCGTCGCGCCGTCGCCGGACCAGGAGGCCGGTGCGGAGCCGCGCGCCTGTTCGACGGCGCGGTCGACGAAGGCGTTGAGCTGGGCCGCCGCGTCCGTGTCGGTCGCGGGGCCCTTCACGGAGGCGGTGAGGTTGTCGACCGCGCGGGTGGGCATGACCTGCGGGTCGGCGCCCGCGTCGAACCCGTCGCCGAGCCGGACGGCGTAGACGCCGGTGACGCCGGTGTCGCCGCGCAGGGTCTGGAGCAGGCCCTCCTCGGGGAAGGCCGGGGTGTCGGGAAGCACGGCCACGAACACCGGCTTGTCCGCCTTGACGATCTTGTTCTCCAGGGCCTTCTCCTGGGCGGCGGAGAGCTGGTCGCGGGCCGCGGGGTCCACATGGACCGGGTCCTCGCGCAGGGCTCGGGCGGCGTCGGCGAGGGTCCCGGCGGGGGCGGCCGAGGCCGCCGGGGTCAGGGCCAGGGCCGCTGCGGCGAAGATGAGCAGCAGGCCTGCCAGCAATGCGGAGAAAAGCCTTTTCCTCATACTTCACGCTACTCCAGGCGGGCGGCGAACGGCGAGGCCCGCCCGGAGTGCGCCTCGGCTACTCGGTCGGCTCGACGCCCGCCCGCAGCAGCCCGTAGGTGTACGCGTCCTCCAGCGCCTGCCAGGACGCGGCGATGACGTTCTCCGCCACGCCCACGGTCGCCCAGTCGCCCGTGCCGTCGCCCGTGGTGATCAGCACGCGGGTGGTGGACTCGGTGCCGGTGCGCCCCTCCAGGATGCGGACCTTGTAGTCGACCAGCTCCAACTTGGCGAGCTGGGGGTAGATCCGCTCCAGGGCGACCCGCAGGGCCCGGTCCAGGGCGTTGACCGGTCCGTTGCCCTCGGCGGTGGCGACGATCCGCTCGCCCTTGGCCCAGAGCTTCACGGTGCCCTCGTTGGCGTGCGTGCCGTCGGGGCGGTCCTCGACGATGGCCCGCCATGACTCCGTACGGAAGTAGCGGCGGGCCCGTCCCTCGACCTCGCCGCGCAGCAGCAGCTCGAAGGAGGCGTCGGCGGCCTCGTAGGTGTAGCCCTGGAGCTCGCGCTCCTTGACCCGTTCCACGACCCGGCCGACCAGGGCGCGGTCGTCGCCGAGGTCGATGCCGAGCTCCCTGCCCTTCAGCTCGATGGAGGCGCGGCCGGCCATGTCGGAGACCAGCATCCGCATGGTGTTGCCGACCAGCTCCGGGGCGATGTGCTGGTACAGGTCGGGGTCGACCTTGATGGCCGAGGCGTGCAGCCCGGCCTTGTGGGCGAAGGCCGAGACGCCCACGTACGGCTGATGGGTGGAGGGGGCGAGGTTGACGACCTCCGCGATGGCGTGCGAGATCCGGGTCATCTCGGCGAGCGCGCCCTCGGGCAGCACCTTCATGCCGTACTTGAGTTCCAGAGCGGCGACGACCGGGAAGAGGTTGGCGTTGCCGACCCGCTCGCCGTAGCCGTTGGCCGTGCACTGGACGTGGGTGGCCCCGGCGTCCACGGCGGCCAGGGTGTTGGCGACGGCGCAGCCGGTGTCGTCCTGGGCGTGGATGCCGAGACGGGCCCCGGTGTCCGCGAGGACGGTGGCGACGACGGCCTGGACCTGCGCGGGGAGCATCCCGCCGTTGGTGTCGCAGAGGATGACGACCTCGGCGCCGGCCTCGTGCGCGGCACGGACCACGGACGTGGCGTACGCGGGGTTCGCCCGGTGGCCGTCGAAGAAGTGCTCGCAGTCCACGAAGACCCGGCGGCCCTGCTCGCGCAGGTGGGAGACGGTGTCGCGGACCATCTCCAGGTTCTCCTCCAGGGTGGTGCGCAGGGCCAGTTCCACATGGCGGTCGTGCGCCTTGGCCACCAGCGTGATCACCGGGGCCCCGGACGTCAGGAGCGCCTTGACCTGCGGGTCCTCGGCCGCGCTGCCACCGGCCCTGCGGGTCGCGCCGAACGCCACGAGCTGGGCGTTCTCGAACCGGACCTCCTGCTGGGCACGGGCGAAGAACTCCGTGTCGCGGGGGTTGGCCCCCGGCCAGCCGCCCTCGATGTACCCCACCCCGAAGGCGTCCAGATGCCGGGCGATGGTCAGCTTGTCCGCGACCGTCAGGTTGATGCCCTCACGCTGGGCGCCGTCGCGCAGGGTGGTGTCGAAGACGTGGAAACTGCCGTCGGAGGCGGTGGCCTTGGTGGTCATGCTGGTCTGACTCCTGTCGGACGAGTGAATCCGGATGATCTGGCTCCACTTGCCCCGTCGCCCCGTGCGCCCGTCCCGGCCCCGGATGGGGGCCGGAAAACAAAAAACCCCTCGCGGGTGCGAGAGGTCTGCGCGCGGGTCTGGGGCACGGCGGCCGTGCCGTACGGGGTGGTACGGAACGGTCACTGCGGACCGGCGCGCCTGCTGCCAATAATCATGACGAACGAGGACACGGCAGCAGTCTTGCACAGCGTCGCGCGCGTGACCCCGGCGTCTCAGGATGCGGTCGTGCCACCGGCGCGCCCGCCGGGCGGGGCGGTGGCTCTCCTGTCGGCGGAAGGTGCGGCGGTGGGGACCCCGCACCCCGGTGCGGGCCTCGGGGGTCCTGGTCGGGTGCGGGGTCCGGGGGGGGGCTAGCCGAGCGGGTGCATCCAGCCGTGGGTGTCCTCGGCCGTGCCGCGCTGGATGTCGAGGAGGCGCTCGCGGAGCCTCATGGTGACCTCGCCGGGCTCGCCCGCGCTCTGCGTCCACTCGCCGCGCTCGGACTTGACCAGGCCGACCGGGGTGATGACGGCGGCCGTGCCGCAGGCGAAGACCTCGACCAGGGAGCCGTTCTCGGTGTCCTCGCGCCACTGGTCGATGGAGATCCGGCCCTCCTCGGCGCCGTAACCGAGGTCGCGGGCGACCGTGAGGAGGGAGTCGCGGGTGACTCCGGCCAGCAGCGAGCCGGTGAGGGCCGGGGTGACGATCTTCCGGGAGCCGTCCTCCTGGGCGTACACGAAGTAGAGGTTCATGCCGCCCAGCTCCTCGACCCACGTGTGCTCGACCGCGTCGAGGTAGGCGACCTGGGCGCAGCCGTGTGCGGCGGCCTCGGCCTGGGCGAGGAGGGAGGCGGCGTAGTTGCCGCCGGTCTTCGCGTCGCCCATGCCGCCGGGGACGGCGCGGACGCGGTTCTCGGAGAGCCAGATGGAGACGGGCTTCACACCGCCGGGGAAGTAGGCGCCGGCGGGCGAGGCGATGACCAGGAAGAGGTACTCGTTGGCCGGCTTCACGCCGAGGCCCACCTCGGTGGCGATCATGAACGGGCGCAGGTAGAGGGACTCCTCGCCGCCGTGCGCCGGGACCCACGCCTTGTCCTGCTCGACCAGCGCGTCGCAGGCCGCGATGAACGTCTCCACGGGCAGCTCGGGCATCGCCAGACGGGCGGCGGAGCGCTGGAAGCGGCGGGCGTTGGCGTCGGGGCGGAAGGTGGCCACCGAGCCGTCGGGGCGGCGGTACGCCTTCAGGCCCTCGAAGATCTCCTGCGCGTAGTGCAGGGTCATGTTGGCCGGGTCCAGCGACAGCGGGCCGTAGGGGACGAGCTGGGCGTCGTGCCAGCCGCGCCCCTCGGTCCAGCGGATGGTCACCATGTGGTCGGTGAAGTGGCGGCCGAATCCGGGGTTGACCAGGATCGCCTCGCGCTCCGCGTCGGACAGCGGGTTCGAGGAGGGCTTGAGCTCGATCGTGGGCGTCGTCATGAATGCGTGTCCTTCACCGGTCTTGTATGTGATGGACCGCGCTCACACCCGTTCTCGCCCGACGCTTCCGGTCGGGTTCCAGGACGTCCGAGCTCTACCGCGAGCCGCGGCCCCGCGTTCGATTATCACTTGCGGGGGGCCGGGCACGAAATGGCGTGAATGCGGTCCGGGGATCGATGGTGGCACCCGGAGGCCGCACAGGTGAAGCCGCCGGGCGCTGGTGCGGCCCGGCGGCTTCTCACAGGGAGTCGTCGGGTCAGCTCGCCACGCGTACGGCGAGGGCGTCACCGATCTCGTCGGTCGTCCGGGCGGCGGCCCCGTCGCGCGCCGCGAGGTCGGCGGAGACGGCGTCCTCGATGCGGGCGGCCTCGGCCTCGTAGCCGAGGTGGCGCAGCAGGAGGGCGACGGAGAGGACCGTGGCGGTCGGGTCGGCCTTGCCCTGGCCCGCGATGTCGGGGGCCGAGCCGTGGACCGGCTCGAACATGGACGGGAAGGCGCCCGTCGGGTTGATGTTGCCGGAGGCGGCCAGGCCGATGCCGCCGGTCACGGCGGCGGCGAGGTCGGTGAGGATGTCGCCGAAGAGGTTGTCGGTGACGATGACGTCGAAGCGCTCCGGCTGGGTGACGAAGAAGATCGTCGCGGCGTCGACGTGCAGGTAGTCGGTGCTGACCTGCGGGTATTCGGCGGCGACCCGGTCGAAGGTGTTCTTCCACAGGTGGCCGGCGTAGACGAGGACGTTGTTCTTGTGGACCAGCGTCAGCTTCTTGCGCGGGCGGGCGGCCGCGCGCTCGAAGGCGTCCCGGACGACGCGCTCGACGCCGTACGCCGTGTTGACGCTGACCTCGGTGGCGACCTCGGCGGGGGTGCCGGTGCGCAGCGAGCCGCCGTTGCCGGTGTACGGGCCCTCGGTGCCCTCGCGGACGACGACGAAGTCGATGTCCGGGCGACCGGCGAGCGGGGTCGCGGTGCTCGGGAAGAGCTTGGAGGGCCGCAGGTTGATGAAGTGGTCGAAGGCGAAGCGCAGCTTCAGCAGCAGCCCGCGCTCCAGGACGCCGGACGGCACGGAGGGGTCGCCGATCGCGCCGAGCAGGATGGCGTCGTGGTTCTTCAGCGCCTCCAGCTCCGCGTCCGGGAGGGTGTCGCCGGTGCGGTGCCAGCGCTGGGCGCCGAGGTCGTACTCCTTGGTCTCCAGCTTCACGTCCTGCGGGAGGACAGCGTTGAGGACCTTGAGGCCCTGGGCCACGACTTCCCGGCCGATTCCGTCACCGGGGATCACTGCGAGATCGATGCTGCGAGACATGCGGAAAGCCTAACGGCGCGTCCCACCCCATGACATACCGCGTCCATCATGTGGACAGAGGCCATGGGGTGGGCGGGCGGCGGGGCTCAGTGGCCGGTCGAGCCGCCGTTGTCGCGGCGGTCGAGGGCGCGCTGGAGGGCGGCGGCGGCGTTCTCGCGCTCCGTCTCGGCCGGGCGGGAGGCGTGGCGGACGCGGCGGGCGGTGGTCTCGGCCATGGTGGATCGACTCCTTTGGCTCGCGTGGGCGTCGAGGCCGGGCCGCCGCCGGGCCGGGGACCGGCGGAGCGGTCGGCGGCACCGGGCGGACGGCACGGCGTCGGCAGAGCGGGTCGGGGTTCTCGGGGGCCGCGAGGGGCGGGGAGCGTACGCCGCAGGGGTTGCCTGCTTCGGGGCGCGCGCCCGCATCCGCCGGTCGCTCGATCGAGCGAATCGTTCGGCTCCTACAACGCTAGGACAGTCCGGCCGTTCTGTCTCCACAGATACTCGGGCTTCCTACTATTTGAGACGGCCAGTCCTCCTGCCGCTCTCTCCGGACGGGACGGCCGCGCCGTCAGAGCAGGGCGCCGTCGCGCCAGTCGAAGGCCAGCGGGTGGGCGGGCGCCGGCAGGAGGCGGCCGGCCGCGGGGCGGACGTACGTGCTGGCCTCCTCCTCGGGCAGCGGCACGGGGCCGTCCGGGCCGAGGGCCGCGAGCCGGCCCGGCCAGACCTGCCAGCCGCGCGCCGCGTACAGGGCCGCGCCCTCGTCGGAGGCGGACAGCGCGCCGAAGTCGTACGCCCGGTCGACGACGTGCTCCAGGGCGGCCATCACGCGGTGGCCGAGCCCTTCGCGGCGGCGGTCGGCGCGGACGGCGACGGCCTCCACGTAGCCGACGCGGTGGCAGCGGCCCCGGTGCAGCACGCGGCGTTGGACGACGCTGCCGTGGGCGACGGGCACGCCGTCCGCGTCGTACGCCAGGGCGTGGACGCCGCCCAGGCAGTGGTCCCAGTCGGCGTCGTCGAAGTCCCCGTCGAAGGCGGCGTCGAGCAGGGCGCGGACGGCGGCGCGCTCGGGGGCGGACAGCTCGGATGTGTGCGCGGTGCGCACGGCGGGGAACCCGGTCACGCCCCCAGCCTCGCAGGCCGCCCGCCCGGCGCCCGCGGCGGGGACGCCCCGGTCACCGGACACTGACCGGGACCGGTTCCCGCGCCTGTCCGGCGGCGGGCTTCCCCCGTCCGGCCCCGCCGCGCACACTGCCGCCATGCCTCACACGACGCCCGAGACCCGCCGGTGGTCGCCCGTCCACGGCGACCCCTACCGCCCCACCCCCTACCGCCCGGAGCGGGTGCCGCCCGAGGAGTCGCTGGCGCGCGCCGCCCGGCTGCGGGCGCGGATGGACGAGCGCAGGACCGTCCGCGCCTTCGCCCCCGACCCGGTCCCCGACCAGGTGCTGCGGGACGCCATCGCCTGCGCGGCGACCGCCCCCTCCGGCGCCCACCAGCAGCCGTGGACGTTCGTCCTGGTCAAGAACCCCGAGGTGCGCCGGCAGATCCGGGAGGCCGCCGAGCGCGAGGAGCGGCTGAGCTACGACGGGCGGCTCGGCGAGGAGTGGCTCGCGGCGCTGCGCCCCCTGGGCACCGACGCGGTGAAGGCCCACATGACGGACGCGCCCGGCCTGATCGTGGTGTTCCAGCAGCGCTACTGGCTCGGCGCGGACGGCACGAAGCGCAAGCACTACTACGTCGACGAGTCGGTCGGCATCGCGGTGGGGATGCTGCTGAGCGCCCTGCACCTGTCCGGGCTGGCCGCGCTGGTCCACACCCCGAGCCCGATGCGCTTCCTCGGCGAGGTGCTGGGCCGCCCGGAGAACGAGAAGGCGTTCGCCGTGATCCCCGTGGGCCACCCGGCCGACGACTGCGAGGTCCCCGACCTGGTGCGCAAGTCGCTGGACCAGGTGCTGGTGGAGGTCTGACCCCGGCTCCCGCCCGGCCGCCGCACGCGGGGGCCGTACGCGAAGCCGCCCTCCGTCCGGCAGGGGGGCCGGGCGGAGGGCGGTGATCAGGGGTGTTCGCCCAGGGGGGCGTGGAGCCGGGGCGTCGTGCTGCGGCGCCCCGGCGCGGGCGTCAGCCCTGGTGCGGGTAGGTGTAGTCGGTCGGCGGGACCAGCGTCTCCTTGATGGCTCGGGTCAGGGTCCAGCGCTGGAGGTTCTGCGGCGCGCCCGCCTTGTCGTTGGTGCCGGAGGCGCGGCCGCCGCCGAAGGGCTGCTGGCCGACGACGGCGCCGGTCGACTTGTCGTTGATGTAGAAGTTGCCGGCGGCGTAGCGCAGCTTGTCCATCGTGTACGCGGCGGCGGCGCGGTCGCCCGCGATGACCGAGCCGGTCAGCGCGTAGTCGGAGACCGACTCCATCTGCTCCAGCATGGCGTCGTACTTCTCGTCCTCGTAGACGTGGACCGCGAGGATCGGGCCGAAGTACTCGGTCGTGAAGACCTCGTTCTCGGGGTCGGAGCACTCGATGACGGTCGGGCGGACGAAGTAGCCCACCGAGTCGTCGTAGGTGCCGCCCGCGATGATCGTGCACGCCGGGTCGGCCGCGGCGCGGTCGATGGCGGCCTTGTTCTTCGCGAACGAGCGCTCGTCGATGACGGCGCCGATGAAGTTCGTCAGGTCGGTGACGTCGCCCATCGTGATGGAGTCGACCTCGGCCGCGAACTCCTCCTTGAAACCGGAGTTCCACAGGGAGGCCGGGATGTACGCCCGCGAGGAGGCGGAGCACTTCTGGCCCTGGTACTCGAAGGAGCCGCGGGTCAGCGCGGTCTTCAGCACGGCGCGGTCGGCGCTGGGGTGCGCGACGACGAAGTCCTTGCCGCCGGTCTCGCCGACGAGCCGCGGGTAGGTGCGGTAGTTGGCGATGTTGTTGCCGACCGTCTTCCACAGGTGCTGGAAGGTGGGGGTCGAGCCGGTGAAGTGGATGCCGGCCAGGTCGCGGTGGTTCAGCGCCACCTCGGAGACGGCGATGCCGTCGCCGGTGACCAGGTTGATGACGCCCTTGGGCAGGCCGGCCTCCTCCAGGAGGCGCATCAGCAGCACGGCGGCGTGGGTCTGGGTCGGGGACGGCTTCCACACCACGACGTTGCCCATGAGGGCGGGGGCGGTGGGGAGGTTGCCCGCGATGGCCGTGAAGTTGAACGGGGTGATCGCGTAGACGAAGCCCTCCAGCGGGCGGTGGTCCATGCGGTTCCACACGCCCGGCGAGTTCGCCGGGGGCTGCTCGGCGAGGATCTGGCGCGCGTAGTGCACGTTGAAGCGCCAGAAGTCGACCAGCTCGCAGGGGGTGTCGATCTCGGCCTGCTGGGCGGTCTTGGACTGGCCCAGCATGGTGGAGGCGGCCAGCGTCTCGCGCCAGGGGCCCGCCAGCAGCTCGGCGGCGCGCAGGATGATCGCCGCGCGGTCGTCGAAGGACATCGCGCGCCAGGCCGGGGCGGCGGCGAGGGCCGCGTCGATGGCGTCCTGGGCGTCCTGCTCGGTGGCAGCGGCGAAGGTGCCGATGACGGCCCGGTGGTTGTGCGGCTGCACGACGTCGAAGCGCTCGCCGCCGCCCATCCGCTTCTCGCCGCCGATGGTCATCGGCAGGTCGATCGGGTTCTCGCTCAGCTCCTTGAGCTTCTGCTCCAGGCGGGCGCGCTCCGGGGAGCCCGGAGCGTAGGAGTGGACCGGCTCGTTGACCGGCGCGGGGACCTGGGTGACGGCGTCCATGAGTGCCTTGTCTCCTTGGTGTCGGCGGGGATGGGGGTCGGCCTGGGCCGGCTCAGCCCTTGGTGAGGATCGAGCGGGCGAAGAACAGCAGGTTGGCCGGCTTCTCCGCGAGGCGGCGCATGAAGTACCCGTACCAGTCGGTGCCGTACGCCGTGTAGACGCGCATCCGGTGGCCCTCGGCCGCGAGCCGGACGTGCTCGTCGCTGCGGATGCCGTACAGCATCTGGAACTCGTACTCGTCCAGTTTGCGCCCGGCCTGGCGGCCCAGCTCCTGGGCGATGGCGATGAGACGGGGGTCGTGGGAGCCGATCATCGGGTAGCCCTCGCCCTCCATCAGGATGCGGGTGACCCGGACGTACGCCTTGTCGATCTCGGCCTTGTCCTGATAGGCGACGGAGGCGGGCTCCTTGTAGGCGCCCTTCACGATGCGTACGCGGCTGCCGGCGGCGGCGAGGCGGCGGGCGTCGTCCTCGGTGCGGAAGAGGTAGGACTGGATGACGCACCCGGTCTGCGGGAAGTCCTTCCGCAGCTCCTCGTGGATGGCGAACATCGAGTCCAGGGTGGTGTGGTCCTCGGCGTCCAGGGTGACCGTGGTGCCGATGGCGGCGGCGGCCTCGACGACGGGGCGCACGTTGGCGAGGGCCAGCTCGTGGCCGCCCTCCAGCGACTGGCCGAACATCGACAGCTTGACGGACATCTCGGCGCGGGCCCCGAGGTCCAGGGCGCTCAGGCGCTCGATGAGCTCCAGGTAAGCGTCGCGGGCGGCCTCGGCCTGCGCGCGGGTGGTGATGTCCTCGCCGACGACGTCGAGCGTGACCTCCAGCCCCTTGTCCGCGGCGTCCTCGACGATCGGCACGACCTGGTCGACGGTCTCACCGGCGATGAAGCGGTCGACGACCTGCTTGGTGCCGGGCGCGGCCGAGACGAACCGGCGCATCTTGTCGCTGCGGGACGCGGCGAGAATCACGGGACCCAGCACGGGGCACCTCCACGAATATACGGACGAACGCGCCTGAGCGGCACGCATGTGAACGGACCGGCACGGCACGGATAACCACGGTGAAATCTAGGGACCGCCTCGACCCTGTGCCATCGACACCTGTCACGCATCCGCGGCCGTCATCTCAGACATCTGTCTGAAGGGGTGCGAGAATGGCGGAGTGAAAGGCGATTACCAGGAACTGGTCGACGAGATCTCGGCCCTCCTCGACGCCCCGGCCACCCTGGAGAACCGGGACTTCGGCCTGGTCGCCTTCGGAGCCCACGACAGCGACGACGACACGGCGATGGACCCGGTCCGCACCCGTTCGATCCTGACCCGCCGCTCCACCCCCGCCGTGCGCGCCTGGTTCGAGGGGTTCGGCATCACGCGGGCGACCGGGCCCGTCCGCATCCCCGCCGCCCCGGAGGCCGGGGTCTTCCGGGACCGCATCTGCCTTCCGGTGCGCCATCGGGGCGTGGTCCTCGGTTACGTCTGGCTGCTCGACGCCGATCCGGGCCCGGCCGACGAGCGGCTGGACGCCGCGATGGAGGTCGCCGCCCGGATCGGGGCGCTGCTCTCCGACGAGGCGCGGGCGGGGGCGGACCTGTCGCGGGAGTTCGGCGCGGTGCTCGCGGCCGGGCCGGGGCGGCAGCACGACAGCGCGGTGGCCGCGCTGCGCGAGGCGCTGGGCCCGGACGCGGAGGGGCTGCACGCGGTGGTGTGCGTGGGCCCGTGGGGCGACGACCTCCCCTCGGTCCGGGGCGTCGCCTCGGCGGCGGCCCTGGCGGGCGTCGCCGTGCCGGGGGCGGGTCCGGGGCCCCGCGCGCTGGCGGCGCTGATCCGGCTCCGCTCGGCGGACCGCCTGGACCCGGCGCTCAGCGCCGCGGACCGGTTGCGCGCGGGCGCCGGACCGGACGCCACCGGAGGCGTCGCGGGGCCGCGCCGGGGTCTGGACGAGCTGGCGGTCTCCTGGCGCGAGGCGGTGGCGGCGGCCCGCGCGGCACGCGCCGAGAGCCGCTTCGGCCCGGTTGCCCGTTGGTCGGCGATCGGCCCGTACCGGCTGCTGACCGCCCTCCCCCGCCCCACCGACACCGGCCGGGACCCGGCCCTCGCCCCGCTGCTGGCCCCGGCGCACCGGGACCTCGCCCGCACCGCCGAGGTCTTCCTGGACTGCGCGGGCCAGGCGAGCCGGACGGCCGCCGCGCTCGGCGTCCACCGCCAGACGCTGTACTACCGGCTCTCGCGGATCGAGCAGATCACCGGGCTCGACCTCGACGACGGCGAGGACCGGCTGCTGCTGCACATGGCGCTGAAGGGCGCGCGGCTGTGAGGCGCGGGGCGGCGCCCCGGCCCCCCACGGGCCGCCCGCGCCCACCGGATCGGCCACCGGTCGGTCGCTGACCAGGGCGGCCGGCACCAACGGCGCGCCCCCGTCGCCGCGGCCGACGCCCACGCCGATCCATTGGCCGCGCTCCCCCGGCCGGGGAGGGCCGTCGGGCCCCAGACGCTCAGATCGCCGTACGGGTCCTCCGCGCACGGCGGCTCCGCGGCACCACCGTTCCGTCGCCCCGGCAGCGGGAGCCCTCCGGACCGTGCGGTGCGGCCCCGGCGGGCGTCCGACGCCCGCTCCAGTCCGGCCAGACGGGCGGCGGCCTCCTCGGGGGCGTACGCGCCGGCCGGCACAGGCCCCTCCCAGAGCGGCTAGCTCCGGAAACCCGCCTCGCGCATCCCCGTTCACTCGCCCGTCACCGGGTCGCCCTCGATCGGCCGGCGGCACGGGAGCGGTCAGCAGCGCCTGCCTCGGCGGCCGCCCGGTCCGCCGCGAAGGACGCGCCCGGCCGCGCGGGTCACAGCACGGCCCGGTCCATCGGCCGGGGCAGCGGGACCAGCGCCCCGGCCGCGCGCAGCCGCTCGTACGCCCGCACCACCGCGGCGCTGTCGCCGGGGGCGGCGATGCTCAGCAGCTCCCCGCCGCCGGGCAGCGGTGCGCGCACGGCCGCCAGGTCGTCGGGGACGAGGGCGGCACGGGCCGGGGAGAGGTAGCCGGTCCGGCCGACGACGGGATCGCCCACGGAGAAGCCGGCGTCGTCCTCCAAGGCGTCCAGCACGTCGTCGTCGCTCACGTCGCCGAAGTCCGGCTCCCACACCCGGACCAGGAGCGACAGGATCTCCTCCTCCGGCACCGCGGCGGCGTCCGGCGCGTGCAGGACGACGGCGACCGACTGGAGCAGGAACTCCGGCGCGCCCCCGGCCAGCCCGCTCAGCTCCGCCTCCCAGCCGGGCGTGCCCGTGCCGACGAGCCGCAGCCCGGTGCCGGTGCGGTCGGACCAGTCGGCCGCGTCCTGGGCGGTGCGCAGCGCGGCGAGCAGGGTGTCGCCGTCGGCGGCGAAGGCGGTCGCGGGTCCGCTCGCGTGGACCTGGCTCCAGGCGTCGGCCGCCTGCGGGACCAGCTCGGCGAACCCGTCCAGGGTCCGCCGCCACCGGTCGGCCAGCGCCTCCACCGGCTCCGGCCTCGGGCCCCAGAAGCCCCGCACCACACGTCGCATCTCGTCTCTCCTCCGTCGGGCCGGCCGCTCCGCCGCCGCTGCCCGGCCGGGCGGCCGGGGCGCGATGCGTTGCAGGCTACTCGGCCACCGGTCCAGGGCTCCGGGTTTCCTCGTGCCGTCGTTCCGCTTCGTCGGGGTGAGCCCCGTCTCGACCGGCGCCCGCTCGCCGCGGAACGCCCTGCGGGCGGCCCTGGCCGCCCCCGGATCGCAGGAGTGCCATTCCACCGGCCGTCCGCCGGGCGCCTCCACGCGGACGCGGGCCTCGGCGACGAATCTCTCCCCGCCGGAGGGGATGAGCGTGTCGGGAGCGGTCTTCGGACACGGAGGCGTACGCAGGAGGCCGAGCACTCGTGCGCCCACCGCTCCCGCCCACAGCGCGGAGCCGGACAGTCCGACGGCCCTGGGACCCGTCGCATCGGACAGCACGAGGAGCAGCACCCGCAGCAGCGTTCGGGCCGCGCAGCGGCGGCCGGGCGTGGGCCCACCGGTGCGCCGCCGGGGACGTGCGTGAACCGCCCCCGACGCCCGGGAGCGACCTGACCACCGGTCACCCCGGTCTCGCGGTCCGCGCGTCGTGGGTCCCAGGGCCCGGCAGCGGGCCCGCCCCCCACCGGTCCCCCGACCCCGGACGGCGACGTACCCGGCGGCGGAGCCGCTCGTGGGGACGAGGGGCCCGCCGCCGGGTACGGAGCGGAGGTCGTGCGGCGCGTCAGGCGGTGAGGTTCACCGAGCGGGCCGAGGAGGCGCCGATCTCCTCCGCGATCTCGGTCAGGACCGGCTGCGGAACCGTGTCGTCGACGGTGAGGACGACCAGCGCCTCACCGCCCACCGCGGCCCGCGAGACCTGCATCCCCGCGATGTTCAGCCCGGCCTCGCCGAGGATCTTGCCGACCGCGCCGACCACGCCGGGACGGTCCTGGTAGCGCAGGACGACCATGTGGTCGGCGAGGGCCAGGTCGACGTCGTGCTCGCCGATGGCCACGATCTTCTGGAGGTTCTTCGGGCCCGCCAGCGTGCCGGAGACCGCGACCTCCTGGCCGTCGGCGAGGGTGCCGCGCACGGTGACCACGTTGCGGTGGTCGGGCGACTCGGAGCTGGTGGTCAGGCGGACCTCGACGCCGCGCTCCTGCGCGAAGAGCGGGGCGTTGACGTAGCTGACGGTCTCGTCGACGACGTCCTCGAAGACGCCCTTGAGCGCCGAGAGCTCCAGCACCTTGACGTCGTGCTGGGTGATCTCGCCGTACACCTCGACGTCCAGGCGGGCCGCGACCTCGCCCGCGAGCGCGGTGAAGATCCGGCCGAGCTTCTCCGCGAGCGGCAGGCCGGGGCGCACGTCCTCCGCGATGACGCCGCCCTGGACGTTGACCGCGTCCGGGACCAGCTCGCCGGCGAGCGCGAGGCGGACGGACCGGGCGACCGCGATGCCGGCCTTCTCCTGCGCCTCGTCGGTGGACGCGCCGAGGTGCGGGGTGCAGACGACCTGGTCGAACTGGAAGAGCGGGGAGTCGGTGCAGGGCTCCTTCGCGTACACGTCGAGGCCGGCGCCCGCGACGCGGCCCTCCTTGAGCGCGGAGGCCAGGGCCTCCTCGTCCACGATCCCGCCGCGGGCGGCGTTGACGATGCGCACCGACGGCTTGACCTTGTGCAGCGCCTCGTCACCGATCAGGCCCAGCGTCTCGGGGGTCTTGGGGAGGTGCACGGTGATGAAGTCGGCGACCTCCAGCAGCTCGTCCAGGGAGAGCAGCTTGACGCCCATCTGCGCGGCGCGGGCCGGCTGGACGTAGGGGTCGTAGGCGACGATCTTCATGCCGAAGGCCGACATGCGCTGGGCGACCAGGACGCCGATGCGGCCGAGGCCGACGACGCCGAGGACCTTCTCGCTGAGCTCGACCCCGGTGTACTTGGAACGCTTCCACTCGCCGTTCTTCAGGGCGGTGTTGGCCTGCGGGATGTTGCGCGCGGTGGCCACCAGCAGCCCGCAGGCCAGCTCGGCCGCGGTGACGATGTTGGAGGTGGGGGCGTTGACGACCATCACGCCGGCCTTGGTGGCCGAGGAGACGTCGACGTTGTCCAGGCCGACGCCCGCGCGGGCCACGACCCGGAGCTTCTTCGCGGCCGCGATGGCCTCGGCGTCGACCTTGGTGGCGGAGCGCACCAGGAGGGCGTCGGCGTCGGCGATCGCGGGGATCAGCTCGGCGCGGTCCGCGCCGTTGCAGTGCCGGATCTCGAAATCCGGACCCAGAGCGTCCACCGTGGCGGGCGACAGCTCTTCAGCGATGAGTACGACAGGTTTCGAGCTCACGTGAGTCCTCACAAGTCCAGTGCGGACGGCCGTCCCGACGGCCGCAGGCGGTGGAGGGGCTAGCCGCGTGGTAGACGCACGACACTGTGGGCCCTGACGCGTGTTATGGGTGGAGTGTAGTCGTGCGGAGGGCCTTGTACCGCGCCCCGGTGGCGGGATCACCCGCACGAGCGGGACGTCGTGCACGCCCGTGCGCCACCCGTCGGAAGCGACCGCTCCGCACCGTGCGGAGCGGTCCTCCCTGCCCGGTCCCCCACCCTGTCCCCGCAGTGACACGGGGGTGGGGACGGGCGGTGGGGGGGGGGGGGGGGGGGGGGGGGGGGGGGGGGGGGAGGGGGGGGGGGGGGGGGCTCCTTCCCCCCCGCCGCACCCTCCTCCTCCGC
>NZ_JBVJCD010000014.1:76290-88162 GCF_055588985.1 Streptomyces sp. NPDC041970 | reverse complement strand
GAGACGCCATTTGGGGGGAGTGGGGCGCTAGGGGGGGGGGGGGGGGGGGGGGGGGGGGGGGGGGGGGGGGGGTGGGGCCTCCCCCCCCCCCCCCCCCCCCCCCCCCGTCCGAGGCCTAGGCCTCCTCGTCGTTCACCCAGCTCATGAGCTTGCGCAGCTCGCGGCCCGTGGTCTCCAGCAGGTGGTCGCTGTCGGCCTTCTTGTACTCGTTGTACTTGGGCAGGCCGTTGTGGTACTCGGCCATCCAGTTCTTGGCGAAGGTGCCGTCCTGGATCTCGGCGAGGACCTTCTTCATCTCGGCCTTGGTGGCGTCGGTGATGATGCGCGGGCCGGTGACGTAGTCGCCCCACTCGGCGGTCTCCGAGATGGACCAGCGCATCTTCTCCAGGCCGCCCTCGTACATGAGGTCGACGATGAGCTTCAGCTCGTGCAGGCACTCGAAGTACGCGATCTCGGGCTGGTACCCGGCCTCGGTCAGCGTCTCGAAACCGGCCTTGACCAGCGCGGCGGCGCCACCGCAGAGCACGGCCTGCTCACCGAAGAGGTCGGTCTCGGTCTCCTCGGTGAAGGTGGTCTTGATGACGCCGGCGCGGGTGCCGCCGATGCCCTTGGCGTACGACAGGGCGAGCTCCAGGCCCTTGCCCGAGGCGTCCTGCTCCACGGCGACGATGCACGGGACGCCGCGGCCCTCCTCGTACTGACGGCGGACCAGGTGGCCGGGGCCCTTCGGGGCGACCATGCACACGTCGACGTTGGCCGGCGGCTTGATGAAGCCGAAGCGGATGTTCAGGCCGTGGCCGAAGAACAGCGCGTCGCCGTCCTTGAGGTTGTCCTTGATGGACTCCTCGTAGACCTGGGCCTGGATGGGGTCCGGGACGAGGATCATGATGACGTCGGCCTCGGCGGCGGCCTCGGCCGGGGTCACCACGCGCAGGCCCTGCTCCTCGGCCTTGGCCTTGGACTTCGAGCCCTCGTGCAGACCGACGCGGACGTCGACGCCGGAGTCGCGCAGGGACAGCGCGTGGGCGTGGCCCTGGCTGCCGTATCCGATGACCGCGACCTTGCGGCCCTGGATGATGGACAGGTCGGCATCGTCGTCGTAGAACAGCTCGGCCACTGGGTCTTCTCCTTGGTGTGCAGGTGTTGCGTCCCACCGTACGGCGGGTGCGATGTGTGCGTGGTCGGGTCTCGCCATGCGAGCGGCACGGCGGCCGCCCGGCTCAGGCCGAGCGGTCGAGGGCGCGCAGGGACCGGTCGGTGATCGAGCGCGCGCCGCGCCCTATGGCGATGGTGCCGGACTGGACGAGCTCCTTGATGCCGTACTGCTCCAGCATCTTGAGCATCGCCTCCAGCTTGTCGGCTCCCCCGGTCGCCTCGATCGTGACGGCCTCCGGGGAGACGTCCACGGTCTTGGCGCGGAAGAGCTGGACGATCTCGACGATCTGGGAGCGGGTCTCGCTGTCGGCGCGGACCTTCACCAGGACGAGCTCCCGCTGGATCGCGGCGGAGGGCTCGAGTTCGACGATCTTCAGGACGTTGACCAGCTTGTTGAGCTGCTTGGTCACCTGCTCCAGGGGCAGGTCCTCGACACTCACGACGATGGTGATGCGGGAGATGTCGGGGTGTTCGGTGGTGCCGACCGCGAGCGAGTCGATGTTGAAGCCGCGGCGGGAGAACAGGGCGGTGATCCGGGCGAGGACACCGGGCTTGTTCTCGACCAGGACGGAGAGCGTGTGCTTGGTGGACATGGAGTCGGTCTCTCTCTGTCTCTCAGTCGTCTTCGTTGTCGCCGAAGTCGGGGCGGACTCCGCGTGCGGCCTGGACCTCGTCGTTGGAGGTGCCGGCGGCGACCATCGGCCAGACCATGGCGTCCTCGTGGACGATGAAGTCGATCACGACGGGGCGGTCGTTGACGGCGTTGGCCTCTTCGATGACCTTGTCCAGGTCGGCCGGGTCCTCGCAGCGGATCGCGTAGCAGCCCATCGCCTCGGACAGCTTGACGAAGTCCGGGACGCGGGTGCCCTTGGCCGGGGCTCCGTCGGTGTCCGTGCCGGAGTGCAGCACGGTGTTGGAGTAGCGCTGGTTGTAGAAGAGGGTCTGCCACTGGCGGACCATCCCGAGGGCGCCGTTGTTGATGACGGCGACCTTGATCGGGATGCCGTTGAGCGCGCAGGTGGTCAGTTCCTGGTTGGTCATCTGGAAGCAGCCGTCGCCGTCGATCGCCCAGACGGTGCGGTCGGGCATCCCGGCCTTGGCGCCCATGGCGGCCGGGACCGCGTACCCCATCGTCCCCGCGCCGCCGCTGTTGAGCCAGGTGGCGGGCTGCTCGTAGTCGATGAAGTGGGAGGCCCACATCTGGTGCTGGCCGACGCCGGCCGCGAAGATCGTGCCCTCGGGGGCGAGCCGGCCGATGCGCTGGATGACCTGCTGCGGGGAGAGGCTGCCGTCCTCGGGGAGGTCGTAGCCGAGCGGATAGGTGGCGCGCCACCGCTCGAGGTCCTTCCACCAGGCGGTGTAGTCGCCGGTGTTGCCCTCGGTGTGCTCGGCCTGGACCGCCTGGACCAGATCGGCCAGGACCTCGCGGGCGTCGCCGACGATCGGCACGTCGGCGGTGCGGTTCTTGCCGATCTCGGCCGGGTCGATGTCGGCGTGGACGATCTTGGCGTACGGGGCGAAGCTGTCCAGCTTGCCGGTGACGCGGTCGTCGAACCGGGCTCCGAGGGCGACGATCAGGTCGGCCTTCTGGAGCGCGGTGACGGCGGTGACCGAACCGTGCATCCCCGGCATCCCCACGTGCTGCGGGTGGCTGTCGGGGAAGGCGCCGAGCGCCATCAGGGTGGTGGTGACGGGGGCTCCGGTCAGCTCCGCGAGGACCTTCAGCTCGGCGGTGGCGCGGGCCTTGAGGACGCCGCCGCCGACGTACAGCACGGGGCGCCGGGCCTGGGTGATCAGCTTGGCGGCCTCGCGGATCTGCTTGGCGTGCGGCTTGGTCACCGGCCGGTAGCCGGGCAGGTCCTGGGTGGGCGGCCAACTGAAGGTGGTCCGGGCCTGGAGGGCGTCCTTGGCGATGTCGACGAGGACCGGTCCGGGGCGGCCGGTGGAGGCGATGTGGAAGGCCTCCGCGATGGTGTGCGGGATGTCCTCGGCCTTGGTGACCAGGAAGTTGTGCTTGGTGATCGGCATCGTGATGCCGCAGATGTCGGCTTCCTGGAAGGCGTCGGTGCCGATGGCCTTGGAGGAGACCTGGCCGGTGATCGCGACGAGCGGCACGGAGTCCATGTGCGCGTCGGCGATCGGGGTGACCAGGTTGGTCGCGCCGGGGCCCGAGGTGGCCATGCAGACGCCGACCTTGCCGGTGGCCTGCGCGTACCCGGTGGCGGCGTGGCCCGCGCCCTGCTCGTGGCGGACCAGGATGTGGCGGACCCGCGTGGAGTCCATCATCGGGTCGTAGGCGGGGAGGATCGCTCCGCCGGGAATGCCGAATACCGTGTCGGCGCCGACTTCCTCAAGAGAACGGATGAGGGACTGCGCGCCCGTGACGTGCTCAACGGTGGCGGGCGGCTGCCCGCCGGTACGGGCGCGCGGCTGCGGGTGATGGGCCCCGGTGGCCTGCTCGGTCATCGGCATTCTCTTCTCGAAGCTGAGGGTTTTCGCGGGTGTTTTGCAGCGGTTTGAGAGATGTCGGGCAACAAAAAACCCCTCGTGCCGGGAGGCAAGCGAGGGGAGCGCGTCGGATGCGGTCCGCAGAGTGTCGTGGAGTGACCCTGCTTCAGCCGACGCGCTTTCCAAGTACGAGAATTCGGGTGCGCATGGCATTGACCCTCTCTCCGGCACGCATGACGTGTCAAGTAGGTGGGACAGGCGTCTCAGCATGTGATCCGGCGAGCAGGGGGACCGAGCCGCCCGCCATGACCGGGCGGGGGCCGGGGACGCCCGGCACGGGGAACTCGCCGCGCACCAGGGCCCGTCGGAGCCGGTACTCGTCGAGCGGCCCGGAGAAGGCCATCCCCTGGCCGTGCGTGCACCCCATGGCCCGCAGGGCGAGGACCTGCTCGGGGATGTCGACGCCGTCGGCGACGGACTGGAGGCCGAGGTCGCAGGCGATCCGCAGCAGACCGCTGGTGATCTTGTGCAGCCTGGCCGACTCGACGACGCCCTCGACGAGATTCCGGTCGAGCTTCAGTACGTCGATGGGGAGCCGGCGCAGCGCGTTGATCGCGGCGTAACCGCTGCCGAACCCGTCGAGCGCGATCCGCACGCCGAGTCGGCGCAGCGCCACGAGGCGCTGCTCCAGGGCGTCGAAGGAGACGCGCGGGTCGCTGTCGGCGACCTCGATCATCAGAGCGCCCGAGGGGAGCCCGTGGCGGGTCAGCAGGGCCTCGACGGAGCCGAAGGGCGGGACGGTGTCCAGCAGTCGCGCGGCGGAGATCCGGACGGAGACGGGCACCGGGTGCCCGGCCCTGGCCCGGTCGGCGGCCTGGGCCACGGCCTCCTCCAGCAGCCAGCGGCCCAGCTCGGCGGTGCGGTCGTCATCGCCCTCGATCCGGAGGAACTCGGCGGGGGTGAAGAGGATGCCCTGCGCGGAGCGCCAGCGGGCCTGGGCGGCGACGGCCGCCACGGAGCCGTCGGAGAGGTCGACGACGGGCTGGTGGAGCAGGACGAACTCGCCGTCGCGCAGGGCGGTGCGCAGCCGGGTGGCCAGCTCGGACCGGCGTACGACGTCGGCCTGCATCTGCGGGGCGTACAGCTCGACCCGGTCCTTGCCGCCGGCCTTGGCCCGGTACATCGCGAGGTCCGCGTTGCGCATGAGGTCGGTGGGGCTGATGCCGGGCTCGGCGAAGGCGACGCCGATGGAGGCGGCCACCCGGACCTCGCCGGCGCCGACCCGGTAGGGCTGGGAGAGGGTGAGGCGCAGCCGCTCCGCGATCTCGTGGACCTGGTACTCCCGCGCGCCCTGGTCGTGGGCGCCGTCGCCGACGATGAGCGCGGCGAACTCGTCGCCGCCGAGCCGGGCGGCGGTGTCGCCCGCCCGCACGGACTCCTGGAGGCGGCGGCCGGCCTGGACGAGCAGCTCGTCGCCCGCCTGGTGGCCGATGGTGTCGTTGACCGCCTTGAAGCCGTCCAGGTCGATGAAGAGGACGGCGGTGCCGGGGTCGCAGGAGCGGCGGCCGCCGAGCGCCTGCCGGACCCGGCTGGTGAACAGGGCCCGGTTGGGCAGGTCGGTGAGCGGGTCGTGCTCGGCGTTGTGCTGCAACTGGGCCTGGAGCCTGACCCGTTCGGTGACGTCCCGGCTGTTGAGGAGGAGGCCGCCCTGGTGGCGGTTGACGGTCGACTCGACGTTGAGCCAGTCGCCGGCGCCGGAGCGGAAGCGGCACTCGATGCGGGTGGTCGGCTGCTCGTGCGGCGGGGCGGCGAGGAAGCGCCGCAGGTCGTGGACGACCCGGCCGAGATCCTCGGGGTGGATGATCGAGGACAGCTCGCAGCCGACGAGGTCCTCCGCCTCGCGCCCGTAGACCCCGGCGGCGGCGGGGCTGACGTAGCGCAGGGTGCCGTCGGGAGCGGCGATCATGATGACGTCGCTGGAGCCCTGCACCAGGGAGCGGAAGTGGTTCTCCTTCTGGGCCAATTCCTGGGTGAGGGTGAGGTTGTCGAGGAGCATGATGCCCTGCCGGACGACCAGCGCCAGCACGACCGCGCAGCCGGTGAGGACCACGACCCGGTCCACCCGGCGGCCCTCGACCACGTTGTACAGGATGCCGAGGGTGCAGACGGCGGCGGCCAGATACGGGGTCAGGGCCGCCAGCGAGCCGGCGATCGGGCGGCTGGTGGCGGCGCGCGGCGACCCCGGACGGTCGGCGTCCCGCGATCCGCGCCGGGCGCCCCAGGGGGCGTAGGCGAGGAGCAGCGATCCGGCGAACCAGCCCGCGTCGAGCAGTTGGCCCGACTCGTAGGTGGAGCGCAGCAGCGGCGAGGTGAACACCGCGTCGCTCAGGACGGTCAGCGCCAGGGCGGCGATGGCGGTGTTCACCGCGGAGCGGTTGCCGCCGGTCCTGCGGAAGTGCAGGGCGAGCACCATCGAGACGAGCACGATGTCGAGCAGCGGGTAGGCCAGCGAGAGGGCCGCGGACGCCACTCCGGCGTCCGGGAAGCCCTCCAGGTGGGCGGAGTGCGCGGCGGTGTGCGCGAGGGCGAGGCTCCAGGCGAGCGTCAGCAGGGAGCCGCCGATCAGCCAGGCGTCCAGGGCCAGGCACATCCATCCGGCGCGGGTGACCGGGCGCTTGGCGAGCACGAGCAGGCCGACGATGGCCGGTGGCGCGAAGCAGAGGAAGAAGACGTCCGCGAGGGAGGGGGCGGGCACGGGGACCCCGAGCACCACCTCGTACCAGCCCCAGACGGCGTTCCCGCAGGCCGCCATGAGGGAGGAGAGGGAGAACAGCAGCCAGGCGGGGCGCAGCCGGCCCGCGCCCGCGCGGGCGTGCAGGAAGCAGGAGACGGCGGCGATCAGGGCCGCCACGGCGAGGCCGAAGTCCCCCATGACCAGCGCCAGTCGGGGCGAGCCCCAACCGACGGCGGCGCCCACGGAATACCCCGCGCAGACGACGCCGAGCAGGATGCGGGACCGCAGGCCCGCGCTCCCGGAGGCGGGCCTCGGGGAGAGCAGGGCCGCCAGCGCGCTCACCGGAGGGCTCCCCGTCCCGGACCCGCCGGGCTCAGGTGCCCCGGCGTCCGGCTCCGCCCCGGACCGGTCCGGGGTCGCCCGGCGCCCGCTCGCGGGCGGTCGGCCCGCCGCACCCCCGGCTCCGCAGCCGTCGCGGGGCCGGGATCCGGCCAGCGGCGGGCGGTACGCTTCGTCCGAGCCGACGGCCTCGACCGCTCGCTCGTCCGCGTCGGATCGTCTTTCCATGGCCAGCACATCGCCCGTCGCCCCCTCGCGTTCCGATGCTCCCCCCGCGCCGTCCCTTCCACGGCGCAGCCCCCCGGTCCGGACAATACACCAGGTCCGTCACGGAGCGCCATAGCCCCTCTACGCTGCGTGACGAAACCCGAGGTGGGCGGCACTGCGCGTGTCCGGTCAAGCCCGCAGCGTGGCCGTACGGGGCGGGTCAGCCGGTGGTGCGGACCACGTTGTGCAGCGGTTCTCCGGCCGCGAACCGGGTGAGCTGCGCGGCCAGCAGCCGCTTGGCGCGGGGTGCGAACGCCGAGGTGCTGCCGCCCACGTGAGGTGTGATCAGGACATGGGGCGCGTGCCAGAGGGGGTGGCCGGGGGGCAGCGGTTCCGGGTCGGTCACGTCGAGCGCTGCCCGCAACCGCCCGGATTCCAGTTCGGCCAACAGGGCCTCGGTGTCGACGACTCCGCCTCGGGCGACGTTGACCAGCAGGGCCCCGTCGGCCATGGCGGCGAGGAAGTCGGCGTCCACCAGCCCCTCGGTGGACGGGTTCAGCGGGGTGGAGACCACCACGACGTCGGCCTCGGGCAGCAGTGCGGGCAGCGCGTCGAGCGCGTGCACGGGCCCCCGTCCGGTGGTCCGCGCCGAGCGCGCGACGCGCGTCACCCCCGCGCACTCGAAGGGGGCGAGCCGGTCCTCGATGGCCGAGCCGATGGACCCGTACCCCACGATGAGGACGGACTTGTCGGCGAGCGCGGGGTAGAACCCGGACCGCCACTCCTCGGCGTCCTGGCCCCGCACGAATCCGGCCAGGCCGCGCAGGGAGGCCAGGATCAGGGCGAGCGTCAACTCGGCGGTGGACGCCTCGTGCACCCCCTTGGCGTTGCAGAGGCGGACGCCCGCGGGCAGCAGGCCGAGGCCGGGTTCCACGTGGTCGATGCCGGCGGAGAGCGTCTGCACCACCTGGACGGCGTTCATCGCGGCGAGCGGCCGCACCGCGATCTCGGACCCCTTCATATAGGGAACGACGTAGAAGGCGCAGTTGGCGGGGTCCGCGGGGAAGTCCGGGCCGCCGTCCCAGAAGCGGTAGCCGAGGCTCTCGGGGAGCCCGTCGATCTCCTCGGCCGGGTAGGGCAGCCACACGTCGGGGGTCGTCGCAGTCATGGTCAGGAGGCTATGCGACGGGCCCTCCGGCGCTCCAGGGCGGCTGCGCGGAGACCCGCCGCCGGCAGAGGTTACTTTTGGGTGCGGCGGCCCCGTGACGACGGGAGCGAGAGCCTGCTCGTGGCGAGAGGTCCTAGGGGGAGGGTTCGGGGAGTTGGAGTGCAGGACTATCGGGGCGGCGGGGCTTGCCGTGGGCGCGATCGGGCTGGGCTGTATGCCGATGAGCTGGGGTTACAGCGCGTCGCAGCGGCGCGGGGACCGTTCGCTGCGGACGGTGCACGCGGCACTCGATGCGGGCGTCCGGCTGCTCGACACCGCGGACATGTACGGGCCGTTCACCAACGAACTGCTCGTCGGTCGGGCGCTGAAGGGCCGCCGGTCCGAGGCGTTCGTCTCCACCAAGTGCGGTCTGCTCGTGGGCGACCAGCACATCGTGGCCAACGGCCGGCCCGGATACGTGCGGCGGGCGTGCGACGCCTCGCTGCGCCGGCTCCAGACCGACGTGATCGACCTCTACCAACTCCACCGGGCCGATCCCGAGGTGCCGGTGGAGGAGACCTGGGGGGCGATGGCCGAGTTGGTGACGGCGGGCAAGGTGCGCTCGCTGGGGCTGTGCGCGGTGGGGGCACGGGCGCCGCGCCGGTCGGGCGAGGGCCCGCACGAGGGAACGATCCGCCAGTTGGAGCGCGTGCAGCAGGTCTTCCCGGTCAGCGCCGTCGAGGCGGAGCTGTCGGTGTGGTCGCGCGAGGCGCTGACGGAGCTGCTGCCCTGGTGCCGGGCGCGCGGTGTCGGACTGCTGGCCGCGATGCCGTTGGGCAGCGGCTACCTGACCGGGACGCTCACGCCGGGCCAGGGGTTCGAGCCGGAGGACCTGCGGGCCAGGCATCCGCGGTTCACGGCGGAGATGATGGCGGCGAACCAGCCGGTGGTGGCCGGTCTGCGGCGGATCGCGGAGCGGCGCGGCGCGACCGTGGCGCAGGTGGCGCTGGCGTGGGTGCTGCGCCAGGGGCCGCACGTGGTGGCGGTGCCGGGGACGAAGCGGGAGCGCTGGGCGGTGGAGAACGCCGGGGCCGCGCGGGTGGCCCTGGAGGACCGGGACCTGGCGGAGATCGCCGGACTGCCCGCCGCACGCGGATCGTGGGACTGAGCCCCGCGAGGGGCGTACGGGGGCGCGGGCGGGTGCGCCGGATCGTGCGGGCGGCGAGCCCGCGGTGGCCTCCGGCCGTTCGCGGCGCGTCGTGCGGGCCGGGCGGGGGTCGGGAACGGGCCGAACCGGAGCCGTCGGCCCCGGTCTCGGTGTAGGAACGGGACAGTCAGTCAGTCGTCGAAAGGATCGGTTCCGTGCGTGGTGCTGTGTTCGGACCTGTGCAGTCCCCCGCGGTGCGCAGGGGGGCGGTGGCCGTGGCGGCGTCCGCCGCCCTGCTGCTGTCCGCCGCGTGTTCCGGCGACGGGACGGAGGGGGGCCCGTCCGGGCGGCGGGCCGGCTCCCCGACCGCCGCGCCTGGCTCCGCTGCGCCGCCCTCCCCGGACCGGTCGGCCGTGCGGCCGCCCGCCGAGGGGTCGGCGAAGGTGGTCTCCACACTGACCGAGGGGCTGAAGTCGCCCTGGGGGCTCGCCGCGCTGCCGGGCGGCGATCTGCTGGTCGCCTCGCGGGACGAGGGGACCGTCCACCGCGTCGACGGCGAGAGCGGGAAGCAGACGCTGCTGGGCTCGGTGCCCGGCGTGTCGTCGGCGGGCGAGGGCGGCCTGCTCGGGCTCGCCGTCTCCTCGACGTTCGGCGCGGACCAGCTCGTGTACGCCTACGTCACCACGGCCTCCGACAACCGGATCGTCCGGATGCCGTACGACGAGCAGCGTCCGGAGGGCCGTCGGCTGGGGGCCCCGGACACCGTCCTGCGCGGCATCCCCAAGGGCGACATCCACAACGGCGGCCGGATCGCCTTCGGTCCGGACAGGATGCTGTACGCGAGCACGGGCGAGACCGGGGACACGGGCCTCTCCCAGGACAAGGAGTCACTCGCGGGCAAGATCCTGCGGATGACCCCCGACGGCGAGCCGGTGCACGGCAACCCGGAGGCGGACTCGGTGGTCTATTCGTACGGGCACCGCAATGTGCAGGGGCTCGCCTGGGACGCGGAGAAGCGGCTGTGGGCGGCGGAGTTCGGCCAGAACACCTGGGACGAGCTGAATCTGATCAAGCCCGGCGGCGACTACGGGTGGCCCGAGGTCGAGGGGCGGGAGGGCGGGAAGGGGTTCGTCGACCCGGTCGCGCAGTGGAAGACCTCCGACGCCTCTCCCAGCGGGATCGCGTTCGCCGCCGGCTCGATCTGGGCGGCCGGACTGCGCGGCGAGCGGCTCTGGCGGATTCCGCTGTCCGGCGAGGGGGGCGCGGAACCTTTGGCGGACCCTCAGGCGTTCTTCGAGGGCGCGTACGGACGCCTGCGCACAGTGGTGAGTGCGGGGGGCGACCGGATGTGGCTGGTCACCAGCAACACGGACGGCCGGGGGACGCCGAAGCCGGGGGACGACAGGATCCTCCTGGTCGAGGTGGAGTAGCCGCCCGTCCGAACGGCGAACCGGAGGGAGCACGGCTGGTGTTCAACTTCTTCGAGGAGCTTTTCGCACCGGGACGCAAGCACACCTCCGACGAGCGGAAGCGGCTGGAGCTGAGCCGGGTGGACCTGGGCGTCGGCGATCCGGGCCGGGGGCCGATAGACCTGACCTCCGGGAAGGTGACCGTCCGGGCCCCGGAGCCGGACCCCGGCCCGCGCACCGGCTCCGGGCGGGTGCGGCCGGTCGCCGCCCCCGAGCAGGACGCCGTGCTCGACCGGCCCCGTCCGGGCAGGCCGGTCGAGGGTCCGGGCCGCCCGGCCCCGGAGGAGCCCGAGCCGTAGGCCGGGGCGGCGCCGGCGGTGGGCAGGCGCTACGGCGGCGGGTGCGGGCGCGCGTGGGCGGTCGGGTGGACCGCCGTAGCCGCCGACCCCGCCGGGCCCTCTCGCCCTTCGGCCTCAACTGCCGTATATGCGCACTGGTTTGGTCTAGACCAAGAGGGGTACGCTTCCGTCGCTGCTCCTGGTCGTCTCCGCGGCCTCGGAGCCGCAGCTTGACATGCTCATGCCTGCGTTGCCTTCGGGCGGGCGGGCGCCCCCCACAGAGGAGTCGTCATGAAGAGCAAGAAGATGTTGGCCGCCGCCATCGGAGCGGGGATCGCCCCGCTCCTGGTCGTGAGCCTGCCCGCCAGTAGCGCGAGCGCGCACGGCTACATATCCTCGCCGCCCAGCCGGCAGGCCCAGTGCGCCTCCGGCGTCGTCGCCTGTGGCGCCATCAAGTACGAGCCGCAGAGCGTCGAGGGCCCCAAGGGCCTGTCGAGCTGCAGCGGAGGGAACGCCGGCTTCGCCGAGCTCAACAACGACGGCAAGGGCTGGAAGGTCACCCCGGTCAGCCGGACGACCAGCTTCAACTGGCGCCTGACGGCCCGCCACGCCACCAGCACGTGGCAGTACTACGCGGGCGGCCGGAAGATCGCGGAGTTCAACGACGGGGGCGCCCGGCCGGGTGAGACCGTCACCCACCAGGTGAACTTCGGCAGCCTGACCGGCAAGCAGAAGGTGCTGGCCGTGTGGAACATCGCGGACACCCCGAACGCCTTCTACGCCTGCGTGGACGTGAACGTGAGCTGACGCGCCACCGCTCCGCCCGGTCCCGCCAGGTCGAACCGGACCCGGCGGGACCGGTGGGCGTCCCGGGGGGGGGGGGGGGGGGGGGGGGGGGGGTGGTGGGGGGGGGGGGGGGGGGGGGGGGAAGCGGGGGGTCCGCGGCGG
>NZ_JBVJCD010000014.1:0-76280 GCF_055588985.1 Streptomyces sp. NPDC041970 | reverse complement strand
CAGCCGGCGCACGCCCACTGTCTGCGTTTTGGGCGCCTCTTAGGGCACGGAATCCCCCCCCCCCCCCCCCCCCCCCCCCACCGGGGGCGTTCGGACCGCAGCGTGCGCCCCGCGCGCGAGGGCGAGGCGGCGGAGGAGGCAGGCGCGGCAAGCCCCGCGCCCTCCCCCCTCGGAGAGAACCGGCGACCGCGGGCGGGACGGCGTCCTCAGGCCCCCCACACCCGCCCCCGCCGGGGAAACCTCCGTCCGGGCCCTGGCGAAGGTCTCCTCCGACCCGCGCCGGACGCGGCCCCACGGGCGCCGGCGTCCGAGCCGCCCATCGGCCCGCTCCGCTGACGTCCGGTGCGCGCCGGCCCGCCTCGACGCTCCGCCGGCCCGCCTGTCAGCTCCTTCGGCAACCACCCCGCCAGCAGGTCGACCCACCCGGTCGCCCCATCAAGATGAGGTCCCATGAACCGACAGACCGCCACCGCCCGCGCGCTCGCCGTGGCCCTGTTCGCCACCGGTCTCGCCGCCGCCCCGGCCGTCGCCGCTCCCGCGGCCACGGGGGCGAAGGCCCGCGTCGGCGCCGACTGGGCGACTCAGTCGATCGTCTTCACCGCCGCCCCGGGGCAGGCCAACGACCTCCACGTGATCCCCATGGAGGTCGGCGCCGAGGTCCGGCGGATCGGCTTCCGCGACGCGGTCCCGCTCGTACCCGGCGACCACTGCACGTACCTCGAACCCGGAGACGACACCTTCGTCGTCTGCGAACTGCCCACCGGCAGCGCCCGGCCCGACCGGATCGATGTCCTCCTCGGCGACCGCGACGACGAGATCGTCACGAGCGATCCCGGGGTCGCCACCGTCCGCGGCGGCGAGGGCGACGACGCGTTGCACGCCCACACCGCGCACACGGTGCGGGGCGACGCGGGTGACGACATGGTCATGGGGCGCGCGGTCCTGGACGGCGGCGACGGCATGGACCACCTGATGGGCGACGACAGCGGCCAGCGGCTGTGGGGCGGCCGGGGAGACGACATGATCGAGGCGTACGGCGGCGCGGACATCGTGTACGCCGGTCCGGGCGACGACCACGCCATGGGCGGGGACGGCCGCGACATCGTCCTCGGCGGGAGCGGCGACGACTCCCTGCACGGCGAGGGCGGCGACGACCTGCTCAGCGGCGGCCCCGGCAAGGACACCGTCGAAGGCGGTCCGGGCCGCGACGCCGTCCTCCGGTAGGCCCGCCCCCTCCCCCACGAGCCCCCGTCCCGCCCGGAGCACGGCACCACGGGACGCGATCCCGTGACTCAGCGCCCGCCCCCGGGCGGGAGGTTGGGCTCCACTGCCTCACTCGCGCCGCCGCGCCCTCTCGGGCGTCGGCGGCGTCGGCGTGCCGGGGGCGCCGACGGTCGCGTCGGCGTCCGCGGTGCTCCTGCCGGCCTCTCTCCCGCGGAGTCGGTCGTCCCGGCGTTGCGGCGAGGGCGCGGTCCGCACCCCATGCGCCGGGGCGTGCCGCCCTCAGCGCTCGCGGGCCCGCCACTCCGGGGCGAGGACGGACCAGACCTCCGAGTCGTGCCGCACGCCCCGGTGGACGTAGTTCTGCCGGAGCACGCCGTCGCGGGTCATGCCGAGCCGCCGGGCGACCGCGATCGAGCGGGTGTTGGCGGCCGAGGCGACCCACTCCACGCGGTACATGCCGCGCTCGTGGACGGCCCAGTCGATCAGCCGCTCGGCGGCGCGGGTGATCAGACCGCGCCCTGCGGCGGACGGCTCCCGCCACACGCCGATCTCACAGGAGCCCGCCGCCGCGTCGAAGGTCCGGAAGAGGACACCGCCGACGAGGACGCCGTCCAGCCAGATGCCGTACAGCCGCCCGGTGTCCGCCGCCTGCTTCTCCGCGTACCTGCTGAGCAGGGCGCGCGCCGCGTCGAGGTCGGTGGCGGCCGCGGCGAACGGGACCCAGGGATCGACCAGCTCTCGGGCCCGGTCCATGTGGGCGAGGAACTCCTCGGCCTGCCAGACCTCCAGGGGGCGCAACTCGGCCCCGTCGTCACCCAGGGACAGGGCGAACATCGTGCTCCTCCTCGGAGTCCCGGACCCGGTGGGCACGCTCCACCGCCGGTCCGGTCCGCTCGTCCGCGCGTGCCTCCGGGATCTTCGCACGGGGGGCGGCGCGACCGGGCGGCTCGATGCTGATCCGGGGCAGCCACCGGTCCAGCCGGCCGGGCAGCCACCAGTTCGCGCCGCCGAGCAGGTGCATGAGGGCGGGCACCAGCAGGGTGCGCAGGACGAAGGCGTCCAGGGCGACGGCGGCGGCCAGCGCGATGCCGAACATGGCGATCACCCGGTCGCCGCTGAGCACGAAGGCGAGGAAGACGGAGACCATGATGACGGCGGCGGAGTTGATCACCCGGCTGGTCTCGGCGAGCCCGACCCGGACCGCCCGGCGGTTGTCGCCGGTCTCCCGCCACTCCTCGTACATCCGGCCGACCAAGAAGACCTGGTAGTCCATGGAGAGGCCGAAGAGGACGGAGACCATGATCACGGGCAGGAAGGGCTCGATGGGTCCGGCGCTGCCGAGGCCGAGCAGTTCGCTGCCCCAGCCCCACTGGAAGACGGCGACGACGACGCCGAAGGAGGAGGCGACGGCGGCCACGTTCATCACGGCGGCCTTCACGGGGATGCCGACGGACCGGAAGGCGAGGAGCAGCAGCAGGCAGCCGAGCCCGACGACGACGCCGACGAAGAGCGGCAGCTTGCCGACGACGATCTCGGCGAAGTCGTCGTAGCTCGCCGTCATCCCGCCGACGTGGGCCCGGAGCGACGTGCCCTCCCGGACCGGCGGCAGCACCTCGTCGCGGACCCGGTCGACCAGCTCGCTGGTCTCCTTCGCCTGGGGCGCCGTCTCGGGTACGACGGTGAGGAAGGCGGTGTCGCCGCCGGCGTTGTACGTCAGCGGGCCGGCCGAGGCGACGCCTTCGGTGGCGCGCAGTTTCGCGGGCAGCGCGTCCAGGGCGAGGCGGTCGTCCGCCCCGTCCAGGTGGGCGGCGATGGTGAGGGGGCCGTTGACGCCGGGCCCGAAGCCGTCGGCGAGCAGGTCGTAGGCCTTGCGGGTGGTGGCGGCGGCCGGGTTGCTCCCCTGGTCCGAGGTGCCGAGGTGGAGGCCGAGGGCGGGGAGGGCGAGCACCGCCATGACGACGGCCGCGAGCGCGCCCAGGAGCCGGGGGCGGCGTTCGACGAGGCCGGACCAGCGGGCCGCGAACCCCGCGGGCGGCTCGGGCCGCGGTCCGTGTTCGGCGAGCAGCCTGCGCTCGCGGCGGCTGAGGGCGCGCATCCCGATGAACGAGAGCAGGGCGGGCAGCAGGGTGACGGAGGCCAGGACGGTCAGCGCGACGGTGAGCGAGGCGGCGACGGCGACGCCGTCGAGGAAGCCGAGCCGCAGGATCACCATGCCGAGCAGCGCGACGCAGACGGTCGCCCCGGCGAAGACGACGGCGCGCCCCGTGGTCGCCACGGCGTCGTGCGCGGACGCGGCGACCGTCATGCCCCGGCGCAGCCCGGTGCGGTGCCGGGTGACGATGAACAGGGCGTAGTCGATGCCGACGCCGAGCCCGATGAGGACGCCGAGCATCGGGGCGAAGTCCGCGACGGTCATCACATGGCCGAGCAGCACGGTGCCCGCGGCGGCCGTGCCCACCGAGACCAGGGCGGTGGCGATGGGCAGCAGGCTGGCGGCGAGCGACCCGAAGGCGAGGAGGAGGACGCCGGCCGCGACGACGACGCCGATGGCCTCGCTGAGGTGGGCGGAGGGCGCTTCGGTGAGGGCGACGGCGGCGCCGCCCAGTTCGACCTGGAGCCCTTCGGTCCCAGCGGCTTTCGCGGTGTCCACGAGGGCCTGCGCCCATGCGGTGGGGAGGTCGTCGGCGGGCCGGTCGAAGGTGACGGTGGCGTAGGCGGTGCGGCCGTCCTCGCTGGTCCGGTCCGCGCCCTCGGCGCCGTAGGGCCCGGTGACCGCGCCGACGCCCGGCAACTCCTCGATCGCGTGCAGGGTCCGTGTCATGGTCGCTTCGACATCGGCACCCCGGACCGTGGAGCCGGGCGTGTGCCAGACGACGGTGTCGGTGTCGCCGCCGAGAGCGGGGAAGCCGCGCGCGAGGAGTTCGCCGGCCCGGCCGGACTCCGTGCCGGGCGCCTCGTAGTCGTTGGAGTACGCGGGACCGGCGACGGCCGCCGCGACGGCGCCGCCGCCCAGGGCGGCGAGCCAGATGAGGACGGCGGCGAGGCGGTGGGTGATGCACCAGCGGGCGATGGCGGCCAACGGACGGGCTCCCTGCGGTTCGTGACCTTTACTCGCAGATGAGGTGATCCGCCGGTAAACGCCTCAGGACCTGAGACCGCCACTCTGGCACCCGAAAGAGATCCTTTGTCCCTTTCGTGGCCATGGTCACAGGGTCCGTCCCGTGGCCCGAGCGGACGGGCCGGACCCCGCGACCTGCGGCGAGGTCAGCCGGAGACGCTGGCGCGGCCGTTCTCGATGTGCCCCATGAGCCGCCGCCGGAAGCCGTCCTCGCCCTCGACCGTGACGGCGAGGTCGTACCAGCCGTGCGCGTCGGCCGCCGAGTGCACGACCGTACGGCTGCGGCCCGGCTTGACGGTCACCCGGCGGGTCCAGTCCCGCAGGTCGTCCTCGTCGACGTAGCCGAGCGGGCGCACCAGGAACGTCAGGGTCCGGCGGCCCGTGTTGCGCAGCGTGAGGTGGAGGTCTCGGTCGCGGACGTCGATGCGGGAGGCGACCTCGGCGCTCCCGTCCGCCGCTCCGGCGAACTCGCGCCGGAAGCCGTTGGGACCGGTGACCGTGAAGCGGTAGCCCTCCCCCGTCAGCGGTACGGTCCAGTGCGCCGTGCCCCGGACGTCCTTGTGCTGCGGGGCAGGGAACTCACCGGCGTACGGGTAGAGCGTGAAGTGCGCCGAGGACCGCCCGGTGTTGGCCAGCTCCACCCGCAGCCCGTCGTCCGACCTCCTGGCCTGCGCGTCGGGCTGGTACGGCAGCGGACGCGCCGGGCGTACGCCGGGCTCCTGCACCGGCTGCCGCTGGACGGCGGGCGGCTTGGGCTGCCAGCGGCCCGCGAACGGCGGGATCACGCCGGGCCGCTCCACGGCGGGCTGGCGGCGGGGCCGGCCGAAGTCGAAGGCCGAGGTGAGGTCGCCGGTGACGCGGCGGCGCCAGTCGCTGATGTTGGGCTCCCGCACACCGGTCCAGCGCTCCAGGAAGCGGATCACCGAGGTGTGGTCGAAGACCTCCGAGCAGACGTACCCGCCGACCGTCCAGGGCGAGACGACCAGCAGCGGCACCCGGATCCCGAGGCCGGTGGGACGGCCCTGCCACTGCTCGTCGGCCGCCTCCGGGGGCGCGACGGGCGGCGGGACGTGGTCGAAGAAGCCGTCGTTCTCGTCGTAGTTGATCAGGACGGCGGTGTGGCGCCACACGTCGGGGTGCCGGCCGAGCGCGTCGAGGATCTTGTAGACGATGGTGGCGCTGTGCACCGGCGAGGAGACGCTGGGGTGCTCGGAGTCGATGGCCGAGGGCACCAGGTAGGAGACCTCAGGCAGCGTCCCGGCCGCCACGTCCTTGGCGAACTCGTCCGCCAGCGTCCCGGTCGGGACCCGCCGCAGCCCCCGCTCGAACAGGCTGCGCTCGTGCGGGGCGAGCGTGGCGACGCCCTCCTCCAACAGCCCGAGCAGCCGTTCGCGCTCGCTCGCGGAGGCGTCGCGGACCCGCGCGTAGAAGGCCTCCATGTAGGTGTGCCCGCCGGTGCGGGCGAGCGCCTTGCGGGCGACGGCCTTGAAGGAGGCGAAGAACTCGAGCTGGTTGTCGGTGAAGTTCTCCCACTCGGTGTACGTGCGCCAGGTGCGGCCGGCCTGCTCCAGCCGTTCCGCGTAGGTGGACCAGTCGTAACCGGGGTGGGAGCCCTCGTTGTACGCGTCGTTGCCGACGGCCCGCTTGCCGTTCGCCTCGAAGCCGGTCTTCCCGCTCCAGAGGTGGTTGCGGTTGGGGCTGGTGGAGGTGTGGATCGAGGAGTGGTAGGCGTCGCAGACGGTGAAGGTGTCGGCCAGCTCGTAGTGGAGCGGGATGTCCCGGCGGTCGTAGTACGCCATGGTCGCGGCGCTCTTCGCGCTGATCCAGCCGTTCATCCAGCCGCCGGCCCAGGCCTTCGCGCCGCCGTTCCAGGAGTGGTCGAGGGCGCCGATGTACTGGAGGTCCTTGCGCTGGGCCTCGGCCGCGCCGCGCACGGGGAAGGGCAGGACGGTCGAGCCGGCGGGGCCGGGCTGCTCGAAGACGGTGCCGCCGGTGGGCAGTTCGATCGCGTTGCGGTCGCCGAAACCGCGGACGCCGCGCAGGGCGCCGAAGTAGTGGTCGAAGGAACGATTCTCCTGCATGAGGACCACCACGTGCTTGATGGACCTCAGCCCCCCGCCGCCGGACCCCGCGTGCGCGGGCTGCGCGGCGATGGCCGCCTGGAGCGACGGCGGCAGGAACGATCCGGCCGCCGCGGCGCCGAGCGCGCCGCCACCCAGCGCGAAGAGCCGCCGCCGTGACATGTCCGTGGTCAAAAGAGCCTCCTGGTTCCGGTGCCTACAGCGGGGAAGCTAGTCAGACCAGGTGGCGGCGGAGCGGACTGCGTACGGCCCGGTGGTGAACGTCCGGCCCGGCCGGAACGGGCGAGGGGGCGGCGCGCCCGTTCCACGGGTGCGCCGCCCCCTCGCTCGGAGCGTGATCGGCCGGTCAGCCCTCGACGCCGAGCTTCTCCAGGATCAGCTCGCGCACGCGGGCCGCGTCCGCCTGGCCGCGGGTGGCCTTCATGACCGCGCCGACGAGCGCGCCCGCCGCCGCGACCTTGCCGCCGCGGATCTTGTCCGCGATGGCCGCGTTGCCCGCGATGGCCTCGTCCACGGCCGTGGACAGCGCGCCCTCGTCCGAGACGACCTTGAGGCCGCGCTTCTCGACGACGGCGTCCGGGTCGCCCTCGCCCGCGAGGACGCCCTCGATGACCTGGCGGGCCAGCTTGTCGTTGAGGTCGCCCGCGGCGACCAGCTCGGCCACCCGCGCCACCTGGGCCGGGGTGATCGGCAGCTCGTCGAGGCCGCGGCCGGTCTCGTTGGCGTTGCGGGCCAGCTCGCCCATCCACCACTTGCGGGCCTGGTCCGAGGGCGCGCCCGCCTCGGTCGTGGCGACGATCAGGTCGACCGCGCCCGCGTTGAGGATCGACTGCATGTCGTGCTCGGAGACGCCCCACTCCTCCTTCAGCCGCGCCCGGCGCAGCCGGGGCAGCTCGGGGAGGCCCTTGCGCAGCTCCTCGACCCAGTCGCGCGAGGGCGCGACGGGCACCAGGTCCGGCTCGGGGAAGTAGCGGTAGTCCTCGGCGTTGTCCTTGATGCGGCCGGCCGTGGTGGAGCCGTCCTCCTCGTGGAAGTGCCGGGTCTCCTGCACGATCGTGCCGCCCGAGGACAGCACGGCGGCGTGCCGCTGGATCTCGAAGCGCGCGGCCCGCTCGACGGAGCGCAGCGAGTTCACGTTCTTCGTCTCGGAACGGGTGCCGAAGGTCTCGGTGCCGAGAGGGCGCAGCGACAGGTTCACGTCGCAGCGCATCTGGCCCATCTCCATGCGCGCCTCGGAGACCCCGAGGGCCTTGATCAGCTCGCGCAGTTCGGCGACGTACGCCTTGGCGACCTCGGGGGCGCGGGCGCCGGCCCCCTCGATCGGCTTGGTGACGATCTCGATGAGCGGGATGCCGGCCCGGTTGTAGTCGAGCAGGGAGTGGGACGCGCCGTGGATGCGGCCGGTGGCGCCGCCGACGTGGGTCGACTTGCCGGTGTCCTCCTCCATGTGGGCGCGCTCGATCTCCACGCGGAAGATCTCCCCGTCCTCCAACTGGACGTCCAGATAGCCGTTGAAGGCGATCGGCTCGTCGTACTGGGAGGTCTGGAAGTTCTTCGGCATGTCCGGATAGAAGTAGTTCTTCCGGGCGAAGCGGCACCATTCGGCGATCTCGCAGTTGAGCGCGAGACCGATCTTGATGGCCGACTCGACGCCGATCTCGTTGACGACCGGCAGCGCGCCGGGCAGGCCGAGGCAGACCGGGCAGGTCTGGGAGTTGGCGTCCTGCTTCAGCTCCGTGGAGCAGCCGCAGAACATCTTGGTCTTGGTGCCGAGCTCGACATGGACCTCCAGGCCCATGACGGGGTCGTAGGACGCGAGCGCGTCCTCGTACGACACCAGGTCGGTGACAGTCACGGTGAAACTTTCCCTCTCAGCCCAGCAGGACGTCGTCGTCGCCCAGACGCTTCAGTTCGCGATAGAGGATCGCGAGTCCGGTGACGATCGCGGCCGCGGAGACCGCCGCGTCGACGAGTCGCAGCACGTCGTTGTCCTGGCGTGCGAGCTTCGCCTGTTTGGCGACGGTGATCGCGCCGAACGCGGTGCTGCCGAGCGAGATGTACAGCCCGGTCCTGGACTTCCTGAAGTTACTGGCCTTCTTTGCCATGGCACTCACAGCGACGGAGCCTCCTCGAGCAGCGGGTGCCCCCACTTTTCCACGAAGGCGGCCTCGACGGCCGCTCCGACCTGGTAGAGCCGGTCGTCCTTCATGGCGGGGGCGATGATCTGCAGTCCGACCGGCAGGCCGTCCTCGGGGGCCAGGCCGCAGGGGAGCGACATGGCGGCGTTGCCGGCCAGGTTGGTGGGGATGGTGCACAGGTCCGCGAGGTACATCGCCATCGGGTCGTCGGCGCGCTCGCCGATCGGGAAGGCGGTGGTCGGCGTCGTCGGGGAGACGATCACGTCGACCTGCTCGAAGGCCTTCTCGAAGTCCTGGGTGATGAGGGTGCGGACCTTCTGGGCCGAGCCGTAGTAGGCGTCGTAGTAGCCCGAGCTGAGCGCGTACGTGCCCAGGATGACGCGGCGCTTGACCTCGTCGCCGAAGCCGGCCTCGCGGGTGAGCGCGGTGACCTCCTCGGCCGACCGCGTGCCGTCGTCGCCGACCCGCAGGCCGTAGCGCATGGCGTCGAAGCGGGCCAGGTTGGAGGAGCACTCGGACGGCGCGATCAGGTAGTACGCGGAGAGCGCCAGGTCGAACGACGGGCAGTCCAGCTCGACGATCGTGGCGCCGAGCGACCTCAGCAGCTCGACCGACTCGTCGAACCGCTGGAGGACGCCGGCCTGGTAGCCCTCGCCGCGGAACTGCTTGACGACGCCGACGCGCATCCCCTGCACGGAGCCGTTGCGCGCGGCCTCGACGACCGGCGGGACGGGCGCGTCGATGGACGTCGAGTCCATCGGGTCGTGCCCGGCGATGGCCTCGTGCAGCAGCGCCGCGTCCAGGACCGTGCGGGCGCAGGGCCCGCCCTGGTCGAGGGAGGAGGAGAAGGCGACCATGCCGTAGCGCGAGACGCCGCCGTAGGTGGGCTTGACGCCGACCGTGCCGGTGACGGCGGCGGGCTGGCGGATCGAGCCGCCGGTGTCCGTGCCGATGGCGAGCGGGGCCTCGTAGGAGGCGAGCGCGGCGGAGGAGCCGCCGCCGGAGCCGCCGGGGATGCGGGTGAGGTCCCACGGGTTGCCGGTGGGGCCGTAGGCGCTGTTCTCGGTGGAGGACCCCATGGCGAACTCGTCCATGTTGGTCTTGCCGAGGATGACGACGTCGGCGGCGCGCAGCCGCTGCGTGAGCGTGGCGTCGTACGGCGGGACCCAGCCCTCGAGGATCTTGGAGCCGACGGTGGTCGGCATGTCCTTGGTGGTGAAGATGTCCTTCAGCGCGAGCGGGACGCCGGCCAGCGGGCCGAGCTTCTCGCCCGCCTCCCGCTTCGCGTCGACGGCGCGGGCCTGGGCCAGTGCGCCCTCGCGGTCGACGTGCAGGAAGGCGTGGACCTTCTCGTCGACCGCGTCGATCCGGGCCAGGTGGGCCTCGGTGACCTCGACGGCCGTCAGTTCGCCCGAGGCGATCCTCGCGGCGATCTCGGCCGCGGTGAGCTTGATGATGGTGCTGATGTCCGTCATGGCGGTTAGTCCTCCCCCAGGATCTGCGGCACCTTGAAACGCTGCTGCTCCTGGGCCGGGGCGCCGGAGAGCGCCTGCGCGGGGGTGAGCGACGGACGGACCTCGTCCGCGCGCATGACGTTGGTCAGCGGCAGCGGGTGGGAGGTCGGCGGTACGTCTTGGTCGGCGACCTCGGAGACGCGGGCGACCGCGCCGATGATGTCGTCGAGCTGGCCGGCGAAGTGCTCGAGCTCTTCGCCCTTCAGCTCCAGACGCGCCAGCCGGGCGAGGTGGGCGACCTCCTCGCGCGTGATGCCAGGCATTCAGCGATCCTCAGGGGTTGGTGTGCGGTTTTCGCCCAATCCTATGGGGTCCTCCGGGACCGGGTGTCCCGACCCGATCGGGCTACCCCCATTCCGGACCGCGCCCGGCCGCGCGGAGCCCTCCGCGGCGGCCCGGCCGCCGGCGGGCGGCGGTCAGCCGCCGGCGGGGCCCGAGACCGCCCGGCCCTGCGCGGGGCTCTCGGCCTCCGCCGGGCCGGTCATGGAGCCGGTCATCGAACCGGTGGCCGACGCGGTGGCCGACGCGGACGCGGCGGCGGCCGCCGCCGCCTGGGCCCGCAGCTCCGCGGGGCGCCGCCAGCCGTGCTCGCCGCGCGCCCGCAGCCAGGCCGTCGTCTCCAGGGGCGGCATCGCGGCCGCCACCAGCCAGCCCTGCACCGCGTCGCACCGCAGGCTCCGCAGCCGCTCCCAGGTCTCGTCGTCCTCGACGCCCTCGGCGACGACGACCAGGCCGAGCGAGTGGGCCAGGTCGATCGTGCACCGGACGATCTCCGCGTCCTCCTGGTCGACGGCCAGCCGGGCCACGAAGGACCGGTCGATCTTCAGCTCGCTGACGGGGAGCCGGCGCAGGTGGACCAGGGAGGAGTAGCCCGTGCCGAAGTCGTCGAGGGACATCCGCACGCCGTGCGCGGTGAGCCCGGCCAGGGTGTCGGCGGCGCGCTGGGGGTCCTCCAGCAGCACGTGCTCGGTGATCTCCAGTTGCAGCGCCGCCGCGGGGACGCCGTGCCGGGCGAGCCGGGCGGCCACGCTGCCGGCGAAGCCGGGGGTGTGCACGTCGCGCGGGGAGACGTTGACCGCGACCGGGACGAACAGGCCCTGCGCCCGCCACCGGGCGACCTGGGCCAGTGCCGTCTCCAGGACGTACTCCGTGAGGTGGGGCATCAGGCCGGAGGACTCCGCGATGGCGATGAACTCGTCCGGGGGGACCCGGCCGCGCTCCGGGTGCACCCAGCGCACCAGCGCCTCCAGCCCCGCCACCTGCCCGTCGAAGCGGACCTTGGGCTGGTAGTGCAGCTCGACGTCGCCCGCGTCCAGGGCCCGGCGCAGGTCCCCCAGGAGCCCCAGCCGGTCGGGGGTGTTGCTGTCGCGCTTGGACTCGTAGACCTCCACGCCCGAGCGGTCCCGCTTGGCCTGGTACATCGCGACGTCCGCGCGGCGCAGCAGGCCCTCGGCGTCCAGGGCGTGGTCGGGGTGGACGGCGACCCCGGCGCTGGCCTCCAGGACGAGGGTCAGCCCGTCGAGGTCGAGCGGGGAGGACAGCGCGGCCACGAGGTGGCGGGCGACCTGCTGGGCGCTGGTGGTCGAGTCGGTGTGCGGCAGCAGTACGGCGAACTCGTCGCCGCCGAGCCGGGCCGCCTCCGCGCCGCGGGGCAGGGCGAGCCGCAGGCGCTCCGCTATCTGGAGCAGCAGGCGGTCGCCGGCCAGGTGGCCCAGGGTGTCGTTGACCGCGCGGAAGCGGTCCAGGTCGATCAGGACCAGCGCCGCCCTGGTGCCCGTGGTCTCCGCGTCCTCCAGCGCCGACCAGGTCCGCTCCAGCAGCCACTGCCGGTTGGGCAGCCCGGTCAGGGGGTCGCGGAGCTGCTCCTCGGCGCGGGCGCGGGCGATCCAGAGCGTGGAGTCCAGGGCGATCAGCGGCACCGCGAAGAGCGGCAGCAGGAGGGGCATGGACATCGCGACGGCGCAGATCAGCGGGGCGAGCCCGAGGAGCGCGACGGCGACGAGGCCCTGCCGCAGCAGCGCCGTACGGGCGATCGTGGGCAGCCCGCCGCTGTGCGGGGCGCGCGCGTACCACAGCAGGACACGGGTGACGAGCAGGTAGGTCGACGCGGTCAGGAGCAGTTCCGGGACGGCGCCGATGCCCCAGTCGAGTGGCCGCCAGGGGTTCTCCACGCTCGGTGCCTCGCCGAAGGCGGCCAGCACGAGGGCGGCCGCCCCGATGCCGAGGACGTCCACCGCGCCGTGCAGCAGCCCCTGCCACCAGCGGTGCCTGCGGGCGGTCCCGACGAGCACGACGACGGCCAGGCTGACCAGCCCGGCGGGCAGCCAGCCGTAGAGCAGCAGCACGGCGAGCGTGAGGGCGGCCCCGGAACCGGTGCCGCCCCACCAGCGGTCGCGGCCGAGCGCGACCAGGTGGCCGACGATGGCCCCGGTGAGCAGAGCGAGGGACCAGCCCACGGTCCCGCCGGGGAAGAGCGCGTGGCCGTCGCGGACGGTGCGGTAGAACCCGGCGGCCAGCAGGAGAGCGGCGATCCCCACGACGCCGACGCCCACGGGGGACGTGAGGCCGACGAAACCCTGCAGCCGCGACACCGGGGCGGCGCTCTCGGTCGGTTTCATTCCGTCCCTCTCACAGCCGGCGGTGCCGATGTCCCTCGGTGGCGCCCGCTCCCATGGCGCCACGGCCCCGTCGAGCGGCCGTGCCCGACAGGCGCATCTCTCCACAGTAGGCCGCGAAAGGCTTCCAGGGGCAGCGCTCGTCGGCTCTCGCCCGAATGCGAACCGACCACCCGTCACCATCTGCTATGCGCCGAACGGGTGATACGGGGAGGCCGTCCGGGGTCCGCGGGACCCTTCCCGCCTCGCTGTCCCCTTTCTTCCCGGTACGCGGCACGCCACGCGCGGGGAGGGTCTCGAAGGCGTCTCGATCCGGTGAACGGCGTCCGCCCCGCGGCCGGGAGGGGCCCCTACTCCGCGGCGGCGTCCGGTCCCGCGGCCGCCGGAGCGGCCTCGGGGACGGGCAGGGCCGCCTCCCCGGCGCGTTCGGGCCCCTCTTCGAGCAGGACCGCGAATCCGTCCTCGTCCAGCACGGGCACCTTGAGCTGCATCGCCTTGTCGAACTTGGAGCCGGGGTTGTCGCCGACGACCACGAACGCGGTCTTCTTCGACACCGACCCGGTGACCTTCGCGCCGAGCGACTGGAGCGCCGCCTTCGCGCCGTCGCGCGTGTGGCGGGCGAGGGTGCCGGTGACGACGACGGTGAGCCCTTCCAGCGGGCGGGGGCCCTCGTCCGCGTCCGACGCCTCGTCGGCCATCCGCACCCCGGCCTCGCGCCACTTGCGCAGGATCTCGCGGTGCCAGTCCTCGGCGAACCACTGCTTGACCGAGGCGGCGATGATCGGCCCCACGCCGTCGGCGGCGGCCAGCTCCTCCTCGCTCGCCTCGTCGAGCCGGTCGATGGAGCGGAACTGACGGGCCAGCTCCTGCGCGGCGACCGGCCCGACGTGCCGGATGGAGAGCCCGGTGAGGATGCGGGCGAGCGGCGCCTCCTTGGCGGCGGCGATCCCCTCCAGCATGGCGAGGGCGTTCTTCTTCGGCTCGCCCTGCTGGTTGGCGAAGACCGTGGCGATCTTCTCCTCGCCGGTCTTCGGGTCCCGCTTGGGCAGCCCGCTGTCCTGGTCCAGGACGTACGCCCGGATCGGCAGCAACTGCTCGACGGAGAGGTCGAACAGGTCGCCCTCGTCGCGCAGGACCGGCTCGGCGGGCTCCAGCGGCCGGGTGAGGGCGGCGGCGGCCACGTAGCCGAAGTGGTCGATGTCCAGGCTCTTGCGCCCGGCCAGGTAGAAGACGCGCTCGCGCAGTTGGGCGGGGCAGGAACGGGCGTTGGGGCAACGGAGGTCGATGTCGGCCTCCTTCATGGGGCGCAGTTCCGTCCCGCACTCGGGGCAGTGGGAGGGCATCTCGAACGCCTTCTCGGTGCCGTCGCGCAGGTCGACGACGGGGCCGAGGATCTCGGGGATCACCTCGCCCGCCTTGCGGATGACCACGGTGTCGCCGATGAGGACGCCCTTGGCCTTGACCACGTTCTGGTTGTGCAGGGTGGCGAACTCGACCTCGGAACCGGCCACCTCGACCGGCTCGACCTGGGCGTAGGGGGTGACGCGCCCGGTGCGGCCGACGCCGACGCGGATGTTGACCAGCTTGGTGTTGACCTCTTCGGGGGCGTACTTCCAGGCGATGGCCCAGCGCGGGGCGCGCGAGGTGGAGCCCAGGCGGCCCTGGAGCGGGATCTCGTCGAGCTTGACGACGACGCCGTCGATCTCGTGCTCCACGGAGTGCCGGTGCTCGCCGTAGTACGCGATGAACTCCCGCACGCCCGCGAGGGAGTCGACGACCTTGTTGTGCTTGGCCGTGGGCAGGCCCCAGGCGTGGAGCAGCTCGTAGGCCTGGGAGAGGCGGTCCAGGGTGAGGCCCTCGAGCGCCCCGATGCCGTGCACCACCATGTGCAGCGGGCGGCCCGCGGTGACCTTGGGGTCCTTCTGGCGCAGCGATCCGGCCGCCGCGTTGCGCGGGTTGGCGAAGGGCTTGTCGTCGGCGGCCACCAGCCGGGCGTTCAGCTCCTCGAAGTCCTCCATCGGGAAGAAGACCTCGCCGCGGATCTCGACCAGGGAGGGGACGTCGTCGCCCGTGAGGCGGTGCGGGATCTCCGCGATCGTACGGACGTTGGGGGTGATGTCCTCGCCGGTGCGGCCGTCGCCGCGGGTCGCCGCCCGTGTCAGCCGGCCGTGCTCGTAGGTGAGGTTGACGGCGAGGCCGTCGACCTTCAGCTCGCACAGGAAGTGGTGGTCCGGGGTGCCGACGTCCTTGGCGACCCGCTCGGCCCAGGCCGCCAGCTCCTCGTCGTCGAAGGCGTTGTCCAGGGAGAGCATCCGCTCGCGGTGCGCCACGGAGGTGAACTCCGTGCGGTAGGGCCCGGCGACCTTCTGGGTCGGGGAGTCCGGCGTGCGCAGCGCCGGGTGCTCGTCCTCCAGGGCCTCCAGCGCACGCATCAGCCGGTCGAACTCGCCGTCGCTGACGACCGGCTGGTCCTTCACGTAGTAGCGGAAGCGGTGCTCCTCGATCTCCTCGGCCAGCAGCGCGTGCCTCTCGCGCGCGTCCGCCGGAACCGAGCTGTCCTGCTCCACCCGCTGTTCGCCGGCCATCGTCCCGTCCTCCCGTTTGCCCGTCGTCCCCGTCACTCAGGGTTGTCTGCGAGCGATCTCGCCGCCCTGGCGCAGTGGGCGAGCGCCGTGCGGGCGTACGCGGGCGATGCCCCCGCGAGGCCGCACGAGGGGGTGATCACGACGGACTCGGCGAGAGTCCCCGGATGCAGCCCCAGCCTGCTCCACAGCGTCCTGACCCCCATGACGCTACCGCCCGGGTCCGACAATGCCTCCGAAGCCGCGTCGGTGGGGGGCACGACGCCCAGGAAGAGCTGGGTGCCGCCTTCGACAGCTTCCCCGATCGCCTCTTCCTCACGCTCGGTGAGCAGGGAGAAGTCGAACGCGATGCCGTCGGCTCCGGCGCGGCGCAGCAGGGCGAACGGCACCTCGGGGGCGCAGGAGTGGACGATCCCGGCGCCGTCCTCGCCCCGTACCGCGAGGACGTCGCGCAGGGCGGCCTCGACCACCTGGCGGTCGACGGCGCGGTAGGTGCGGTAGCCGCTGGCGGAGCGGACCCGGCCCAGCAGTACGGCGGTCAGGGAGGGCTCGTCCAGTTGCAGCACGACGCGCGCTCCGGGCAGCCGGCGGCGCACGTCGGCGAGGTGGGCGCGCAGCCCCTCGGCCAGGGAGCCGGCCAGGTCGCGGCAGGCGCCGGGGTCGGCCAGCATGGCCTCGCCGCCGCGCAGCTCCAGCCCGGCGGCGAGGGTCCAGGGGCCGACGGCCTGGACCTTGACCAGTCCCTCGTAGCCCTGGGCGAACTCCTCCAGGGCGTCCAGGTCCTCCCCCAGCCAGGAGCGCGCGCGGCGGGTGTCGCGGCCGGGCCGGTCGCTGATCCGCCAGCCGCTCGGCTCCAGGTGCCCGTACATCTCGACGAGGACGCCGATGGTCCGGCCGATCATGTCCGCGCCCGGCCCGCGGGCGGGCAGCTCCGCCAGATGCGGCATCCCCCGGCCGTCCGCGAAGGAGCCGGTGACGGTCTTCGCCGCCTCTCGCGCGTCTCCTCCGGGCATCGACCCGATGCCGGTGGCCGGGCACCCGCTGAACTCGCTCTTCTCGCTCACGCGGGAAGCCTACGGTCCCGGCCGGACCCCCGGCGCGTCCGGGTGGCCGGGGCCGGGGTCAGCGGCCGGGGCGGACGGTGAGGTCGTTGACCTCGGCGTCGCGCGGGAGGTCGATCGCCATCAGGAGGGTGGTGGCCACCGACTCGGGGTCGATCCAGCGGTCCGCGTCGTACTCCTTGCCCTCCTGCTGGTGCACCTTGGCCTGCATGGGGCTCGCGGTGCGGCCGGGGTAGACGGAGGTGACGCGGACCCCGTTGCCGTGCTCCTCGTGGCGCAGGGAGTCGGCCAGGGCCTTCAGGCCGTGCTTGCTCGCGGCGTACGCGCCCCAACCGGCGTGCGCGTTGAGTCCCGCGCCGGAGTTCACGAAGACGACGTGGCCGCGGGCGGCGCGCACCTGCGGGAGCAGGAGGCGGGTGACCTCGGCTGGGGCGATCAGGTTGGCGTTGAGCTGGAAGTGCCAGGACTTGGGGGTCAGCTCGCCGACGGCGCCAAGCTCGACGACGCCCGCGATGTGCAGCAGGGTGTCGATCCGCTCGGGCACCGGCTGCTGGCCGAACGCCCAGGACAGCCGGTCGGGGTTGCCGAGGTCGCCGACGAGCGTGCGCGCGCCGGGATAGCGGCCGGCCAGTTCCTTGGCGCGGCCGGCGTCACGGGCGAGCAGGACGAGGTCGTCGCCGCGCTCCAGGAGGCGGCGGGCGACGGCGGCTCCGATGCCGGACCCGGCACCGGTGATGAGGTGGGTGGACATGGCGCGATGATCCCACCACCGGGCCGGTCACCGCAGGCCGGCCCACTCCTCCAGATAGGCGAGCGCGCCGACGCCGTCCTTGGCGAAGAAGACCAGCTCGGTCAGCGGGAGGGGCAGGAAGCCCTCGTCCTCCATGCGCTGGAACTGCTGGTGCAGTCCGTCGTAGAAACCCGCCGTGTTCAGCAGGACGACCGGCTTGGCGTGCTTGCCGTGCTTCTTCAGCTCCAGGATCTCGGTCGCCTCGTCCAGCGTCCCGGTCCCGCCGACCATGATCACGACGGCGTCGGCCTTCTGGAGGAGGAGCGCCTTGCGCTCGGCGAGGTCGCGGGCGATCACCATCTCGTCCGCGTCGGCGCGGGCCTTCGCGGCGAGGAAGTCGACCGACACCCCGACGAGTCGGCCGCCCGCCGCCTGCACGCCGTCGGCGACGACCTTCATCAGACCGCTCTCCGAACCGCCCCAGACCAGCGTGTGGCCGCCTGCGCCGATCAGCTCGGCGAACTCGCGGGCGGGCACGGTGTAGCGGTCGTCGAGGTCGGCGGCGGAGAGGAAGACGCAGATGTTCATGGCTCAACCGTACGACCGGCCTCGGACGCTCCCGCGGCCGGTGGCGCGACGAGAACGCCGCCGGATGGTCGGACGGCCCGCCTGGCTGTCCAGGCCGCACCGAACCGCCGGCTTGCATCCCCGGACCGGACCGGGCCGGGCCGGACCGGACCGGACCGGGCCGGAGGGTCGGGATGGCCGGGCCTCCGGACCGCCGGGCCGTCCCGGCCGGAGCCCCGGACCGGACCGGATGGCCGCATCGTCAGCCCGGTCCTGTGGACCGAATCCCCTGACCGAGACCGAACCGGTCCGCCGTATGACCGCACCACCGGACGACCGGACCGACGGCCGGGGAAGATTACCGGTCCGTACGCCGCTGAGAGGAGCATGACCGCCATGCCAGGACACCGCATCACCGTCGAGCCCAGCACCGAGCACGTCCGTGCGGTGCACGAGGGCCATGTGCTCGCGGAGAGCCGTCGCCCGCTCGTGCTCCGGGAGACGGGCTGTCCGGCCCGCTACTACCTTCCGCCGGAGGACGTCCGCACCGATCTGCTCACCCCGTCGGAGACCCGCACCCACTGCCCGTTCAAGGGGGACGCCTCCTACTGGTCGCTCCCCGGAGCGCCCGACCTGGTCTGGGCCTACCCGGACCCGAAGCCCGAAGTCTCCGCGATCAAGGACCACTTCTGCTTCTACGCCACAGAACCGGTGCCGGAGACGCCGGCCGACTGACCACCGGTGGGGGCGTTGGGCCGGCGGGGCCGACGACCGCGGCGGACCGGGCAGAGCGGGGCCGACCGGGCCGGGGTGAGGCGGGACCGGATCGGCGAGGAGGCGGGGGGCCAGGTCGGGGTCGGGGCCAGGCAAGGCCCAGGGGTCGGGGTCGGGGGAAGTTTCCCTCCCGCGGAGCGATGAGTTTTCCGGCCCGCTGCTGTCTGCCCTCCCATGGACAGGATTCTCTCCGCCGACGGTACGTCGATCTCCTGCCGCCGCCAGGGCGACGGCCCCCCGCTGGTGCTGGTCGGCGGGGCGCTGACCACCGCGGCGACCGATGCGCCGCTGGCCGCCCTGCTGGCTCCGCGCTTCACGGTGACCACCTACGACCGGCGGGGCCGGGGGGCGAGCGGCGACTCCGGGTACGCCTCGGTGGGCCGGGAGCTCGACGACCTGGCCGCCGTCGTCGACGCGGCCGGGCCCGGCGCCTCGGTGTTCGGGATGTCGTCCGGCGGGGCTCTGGTGCTGGAGGCGGCCGCCGCCGGGCTCCCCGCGGACCTGCTCGCCGTCTACGAGCCGCCCTACACGCCGGGCGCGTCCGGCCTGCTGTTCAAGGCCCGCTGCACGGACCGGCTGCACCGGCTGCTGGCGGCCGGGGACCGGGACGGGGCGGTCGAGCTGTTCCTGTCCGCGACGGGCGTCGACGCGGCGACGGTCGCCCGGATGCGCCACGCCGCGCTGTGGGCGGAGTTGAAGGCGCTGGCGCACACGCTGGCGTACGACGACGCGCTGCTGGGGGACGGGGCGATCCCGGTGGAGCGGTTCGCCGCCGTCACCGCCCGGACGCTGGTGCTCTGCGGCGGCTTCAGCAGCGCTCCGGCCCGCGCGGCGACCCGGACCCTGGCCGAGGCGCTGCCGCGCGGCCGGCACCGCACCCTGACGGGCCAGATGCGCGACGTGGCCCCGCAGGTGCTCGCGCCGGTGCTGGCGGGCTTCTTCGCGAAGGACGTGTACGCGCGCCAGGCGTCGTGACCCGGCCCGCTCAGCCCGCCGGCACCCGCTCGCGGCGCACGGTCGTGGCGATGGTGGCCGAGCCGACGACACGCGTGCCGTCGTACAGGACGACCGCCTGCCCGGGGGCCACGCCGCGGACCGGCTCGGCGAAGGTGACGCGCAGCTCGGAGCCGTCGATCAGCTCGGCCGTCACGTCGCACTCGCCGCCGTGGGCGCGCAACTGCGCGGTGTACGCGCCGGGGCCCGTCGGCGGCGTTCCGCACCAGCGGGGCTTGACGGCGGTCAGCGAGGTGACGTCCAGGGCCTCGGCGGGTCCCACGGTGACGGTGTTGTCCACCGGGGAGATGTCGAGCACGTAGCGCGGCTTGCCGTCGGGGGCCGGGTGGCCGATGCGCAGGCCCTTGCGCTGGCCGATGGTGAAGCCGAACGCTCCGTCGTGGGTGCCGAGCTTCGTCCCGGACTCGTCGAGGATGTCGCCCTCGGCCGGGCCGCCGAGGCGGCTCGCCAGGAAGCCCTGGGTGTCGCCGTCGGCGATGAAGCAGATGTCGTGGCTGTCGGGCTTCTTGGCGACGGCCAGGCCCCGGCGCTCGGCCTCGGCGCGGATCTCGTCCTTGGTGGTGAGGGTGTCGCCGAGCGGGAACATGGCGTGCGCCAACTGCTTCTCGTCCAGGACGCCGAGCACGTAGCTCTGGTCCTTGGCCATGTCGGAGGCGCGGTGCAGCTCGCGGGCGCCGTCCGGGCCGACCACGACCGTGGCGTAGTGGCCCGTGCACACGGCGTCGAAGCCGAGGGCGAGGGCCTTGTCGAGGAGCGCGGCGAACTTGATCTTCTCGTTGCAGCGCAGGCAGGGGTTGGGCGTGCGCCCGGCCTCGTACTCCGCGACGAAGTCCTCGACGACGTCCTCGCGGAAGCGTTCGGCCAGGTCCCAGACGTAGAACGGGATGCCGATGACGTCGGCCGCGCGGCGGGCGTCGCGGGAGTCCTCGATGGTGCAGCAGCCGCGCGCCCCGGTCCTGAAGGACTGGGGGTTGGCGGAGAGGGCGAGGTGGACACCGGTCACGTCGTGGCCCGCCTCGGCGGCGCGGGCGGCGGCGACGGCGGAGTCCACGCCGCCCGACATCGCGGCGAGGACACGCAGGGGGCGCTGGGAAGTCTCAGTCATAGCTCCTCCAGAGTACGGGTCGCCGGGAACCGAACGCTCGCGGATACGCGTTGACGTCCATATGGGGAACAACGGGAGCACCGGGGCCGCGCGGAAGCCTTCGCGGAAGAAGCCCGCGGACGGCGTGAGCAGGCGCGCGCTGCTGATCGGCGGCGGGGCCGCGGCGGCGGGCGTGGTCGCCGTGCTCGCCCGGGACGACGTGCGGCGGGGCTGGTGGCGGGTGCCCGGCGTGGACAAGCCCCGCAAGCCCGGTGAGCTGGACTACGCGGGCGCGACCTGGGTGGCGGCCTCCGAGGCGAACTGGCGGCGTGCGGACCGCCCGGCCGACTTCGGGATCGACCGCGTGATCATCCATGTCACCCAGGGCAGCTTCGCGAGCGCGGTGCGGGTGTTCCAGAACCCCGCGCACCGGGCCGCGACGCACTACATCGTGGGCCAGGACGGGCGGGTGGTGCAGATGATCCGCGAGTTGGACGTGGCCTACCAGGCGGGCGACCGCTCGTACAACGAGCGCAGCGTCGGCATCGAGCACGAGGGCTTCGTCGACCGGCCCCAGGACCTCACGAAGGCGATGTACGAGGCATCGGCCCGGCTCACGGCGTCGATATGCGCGCGGTACGGCATACCCGTCGACCGGGAGCACGTCATCGGGCACGTGGAGGTGCCGGGCACCGACCACACCGACCCCGGACCGCACTGGGACTGGGACCGCTACATGGAGCTGGTGCGGCGCGCCGCGACGGCCCCGGCGACGCCCTCGCCGACGACGGGGGCCCGCACCCCGGCCGCCGGCTGAGCCGCGGGGCGGGGCGGGTCAGCTCAGCCCGGCCGTCCTCGCGCGCTCCACCGCCGGGCCGATCGCCCGCGCGAGCGCCTGGACGTCCTGCTCGGTCGAGGTGTGGCCGAGCGAGAAGCGCAGGGTGCCGCGGGCCAGGTCGGGGTCGGTGCCGGTGGCGAGCAGCACGTGGCTGGGCTGGGCGATCCCGGCGGTGCAGGCGGAGCCGGTCGAGCACTCGATGCCCTGGGCGTCGAGCAGCAGCAGGAGGGAGTCGCCCTCGCAGCCGGGGAAGCTGAAGTGGGCGTTGGCCGGGAGCCGTCCGGCCGGGTCCGGGTCGCCGCCCAGCACGGCGTCCGGCACGGCGCTGCGCACGGCGGCCACCAGGTCGTCGCGGAGTCCTCCGACGCGCCGGGCGAAGTGCTCGCGCCGCTCGGCGGCCAGCCGCCCGGCGACCGCGAAGGAGGCGACGGCGGGCACGTCCAGGGTCCCGGAGCGCACGTGCCGCTCCTGGCCGCCGCCGTGGAGCACGGGTACGGGGGTGTGGTCGCGGCCCAGCAACAGCGCGCCGATGCCGAAGGGGCCGCCGATCTTGTGTCCGCTGACGGTCATCGCGGCCAGCCCCGAGCGCGCGAAGTCGACCTCCAACTGGCCGAAGGCCTGGACCGCGTCGGCGTGCATGGGGATGCCGAACTCGGCTGCCACCTCCGCCAGTTCGCGTACCGGCATGATGGTGCCGATCTCGTTGTTGGCCCACATGACGGTGATCATCGCGATGTCGTCGGGGTTGCGGAGGACGGCCGCGCGCAGGTCCTCGGGGTGCACCCGGCCGTAGCGGTCGACGGGGAGGTGCTCGACCGTCGCGCCCTCGTGCTCGGCCAGCCAGTCGACGGCGTCCAGGACGGCGTGGTGCTCGACGGGGCCGGTGAGGACGCGGGTGCGCCGGGGGTCGGCGTCGCGGCGGGACCAGTAGAGGCCCTTGACGGCGAGGTTGTCGGCCTCCGTGCCGCCGGAGGTGAGGACCACCTCGCTGGGGCGGGCGCCGAGGGCGTCGGCGAGGGCTTCGCGGGACTCCTCGACGGTACGGCGGGCCCGGCGCCCGGCGGCGTGCAGCGAGGACGCGTTGCCGGTGACGGAGAGGTGGGCGCTCATCGCCTCGATCGCTTCGGGAAGCATCGGCGTGGTCGCGGCGTGGTCGAGGTAGGCCATGGTGGGGCCGATTCTACGAGCCCGCCGCGCGGCGCACGCCGGTCGCGCCCCGCCCGGCCGCCCGCGCGGGCTCGTGCGGCGCCCGCCGCCGGGTCCCCGCGCCTTCCCGGCGGCCGCGGACGGCGGCCCGGCGGAGGCGGGCGGAGGCGCGGCGCGCGGGGGCCGCGTCAGCCACCGAGGTTCCAGGCGACCGTGCCGTTGACGGCGAGCAGGACCGCCAGGACCGCGAGGTCGGCGACGCCCAGGGCGAGGCCGAGGCAGGCGCGCCCCCGGCGGCGGGTGCGGCGGGCCAGGGCCAGGAGCGCCATCACGATCGCGACGGGCCCGAGCAGGATGTTGAAGACCAGCAGGCCGACGAGGCCGAGCACGAACGAGGCGACGGCCAGCCCGTCCGCCTCCCGGCCGGGCGCACGGGCGCCCGGCGCGGACCGACCCGCCGCCGCCTCCGCGCTCGCGTTCGCGGCGGAAGGGGCGGCGGGTGCCCGTGAGGCGCGAGCGGTCGGGCGCGCGGGGGTCGGGGCCGCGGTCTCCGCACGGCTCTCGGGCTCGGTGGCGTGGGCGACGCGGCGGGCGAAGTCGGTGATCATGGTGCGGACTCCTTCGGGTCGGATCGACTCGGTCCGGGTTCCGGGAAGCTCGGCGTGGGCGGGGTGCGCGGGTCGGCGCACCGGCCCGTACGCGCGTCCCGGCACGGGCGGCCGGTCAGCGCGGGCGGCGCGGGGTGCGCTCGCGCACGGCGAAGACCAGCAGCCAGCAGCCGATCACGGCCGCGGCGGCCAGGGAGAGCGGGACCGGGATCTGGGCGACCGCCCCGAGGACGATCCCCAGCAGCAGAAGCGCGGCGACGAGGACGAGCACGACGGAGCCTCTCTGTGCGACGACGAAGGCCGTTCGGAGTACGCGTGTTCACTGACTGCCAAGTCTAAACATCGCACGCCTTCCCCGACTTGGCACGCGGCTGTTTACTGACGGGCATGAGCCACCCCGCCGGAATCCGCCAGTTTCGGAAACTCAGAACGCGTCAGGCCCTCATGGACGCGGCCCTCCTCCTGCTGGAGCACCAGAGCCTGAGCAGCCTGGGGCTCCGCGAGGTCACCCGAGCGGCCGGGGTCGCGCCGACCGCCTTCTACCGCCACTTCGAGGACACCGCCGCGCTCGGCGTCGCACTGGTGGAGGAGGCGCTGGGCAGCCTGCACGGGCTGGTGGGCGCGGTGCTCGCGGAGACGGGCGACAGCGAGGAGCGGGTGGAGCGCGGTGTGGCGGCGGTGGCCCGCCACGTCGGGGAGCAGCCCGCCCACTTCCGGTTCATCGCCCGCGAGCGGCACGGCGGGGTGGGTCCGGTGCGCGAGGCCATCGCCGTACGGTTGCTCGGCCTCGCGCACGAGGCGGCCCGCGCGCTGGGGCAGGAGCCGGAGTCGGCGGGGTGGAGCGAGGAGGACCTGCTGATGCTGGGCGGCCTCTACGTGGACCAGATGATGATCACCGCCTCGGCCCTGCTGGAGGCCGGACCGGCGCGCGAGGGGGACGTCGTCCGGGTGGCCCGGCGACGCCTGCGGCTCATCTCCCTGGGCCGCGCCCACTGGCCGGACGGGGCGTGACCGCACGACGCGCCCCTCGTGCGGCCGGAGGGCGTCGCGGCCCCGGACCCGCGGATCGCCCCTGTTCGCGTACGAACGACGGCGCCCGACCTGCCCGCGAAGGGCTCACAGCGGTCGGGCGCACACGGCGGGCAGGCGCGCGGTCACCGGCCGCGCGGGGCCTTGGCGAGTTGGCGGGACTGGGCGACGAGGCGGTCCGCGCTGTCCCAGACCTCCGCGTCCTCCTCCAGGAAGCCGCCCGCCAGGTTGCGGGTGGTGATGGAGACGCGCAGCGGGCCCGGAGCCGGGCGGCAGCGGACGTGGGCGGTCAGCTCGACGGTGGGGGTCCAGCCGCTCAGGCCCAGCTCGAACGAGGTCGGCGGCAGGGCGTCCACGGTGAGCAGCAGCGAGAGCGGGTCGGGGTCGCGGCCGTCGGCCAGGCCGAACCAGCCGCGCATCTCGCCCTTGCCGGACGGGGCGCCGACCGCCCAGCCGACGGTGGCCGGGTCGAGCTTGATGTCCAGGCGCTCGGTGATGGCGGAGCTGCCGGGGATCGGGGCCGGGCCGTCGTCCGGGCCGAGGCAGTGGTCCCGGTCGGGCATGGCGGGCGGCAGCGCCGTCGTGCGGACGTCGTCGGGGAGCGCGTCGAGGTCGCCGTAGGTCGCCAGGACCCGGATGCGCTCGATCTCGCTGCCGTCCTCGGCGTACTGGAAGAGGGAGGCCTGACCGGTGGAGAGGGTGCGTCCGGTGCGGACGACCTCGGTGCGCACCACGGCGGGGCCGGGCACGGAGGCGGTGAGGTAGTGCGCGGAGACGGAGAACGGATCGGGGTGCGGCAGGGCCTGGCCCAGCGCGCGGCCGAGCAGGGCCAGGAGGTAGCCGCCGTTGACGGCGTGGATGATCGTCCAGCCCGCCGAGAGTTCGGCGTCGTAGACGCCCTCCTCGCGCAGGGTGACCGCGGTGTCGCGGTCGAACTCGCTGTCGCCGATGGTTGCCCGTGCGGCCTGCGCCGCCTCTGTCGCTGACTGTGCCATGCCATGCACCGTACACGGAACGCATTACTGAGCGGTAGCTTTTCTGGCGGGCGATCGACCCGCGGGCTCAGGCGGCCGCCGAGCCCTTCTCGGCGCGGGCGGAGGAGCGGTTGTAGGCGCGCGGCGCACGCCAGTGGAAGCGGAGCGCCAGCAGGCGCAGGACGAACGCGGCGATCACCGCCATGGCGCTGGTCAGGGCGTTGAGGGTGTCGAAGCGGATGCACAGCACGACCATGGTCGCGCCGACGATCGCGGGCACCGCGTACAGGTCGCGGTCCCAGCGCAGCAGTGAGGGCACCTCGTTGGCCAGCACGTCGCGCAGCACGCCCCCGCCGACCGCGGTGGCCAGGCCCATGGCCGCCGACGCCGTCAGCCCGAGGCCGTACTCGTACGCCTTCACCGTGCCCGCCACGCAGAACAGGCCGAGCCCCGCCGCGTCGAAGACGTTGACGCCGGCCTGGATGCGCTCGACGTGCGGGTGGAGGAAGAAGACCAGGCCGGCGGCGAACAGCGGGGTGATGAAGTAGCCGAGGTCGGTGAAGGCCGCGGGCGGGATCGCGCCGATCATCACGTCCCGGAACAGCCCCCCGCCCAACGCCGTCACCTCGGCGAGGACCGCGATGCCGAAGACATCGAAGTTCTTGCGCACGGCGAGCAGGGCGCCCGAGATCGCGAAGACGAAGATGCCGACGAGATCGAGCGCGTGTTGGACGGAGGGCGTGAACAGTTCGGTGAGCACCGGACAATTGTGCCGCCCCGGAGGGGGCCTAGGAGGCGTCCGCCGCCTCGGAGGCCACCGCCTCGGTCTCGGTCACGGCCTCGATGCCCGTGGCCAGGGTCCGCTCGACCGTCCCCGCCTCGATCTCGGCCGTGAAGTGGCAGGCCACCTTGTGCCCGTCCCCCGTGTCGAGCAGCGGCGGGCGCTCCGTGGCGCACTTGGTCTCCTGCACCCACGGGCACCGGGTGTGGAACCGGCAGCCGGCCGGCGGGTTCGCCGGGGAGGGCAGGTCGCCGTGGAGCAGGATGCGCTCCCGCCGGTCCTCGACCTCGGGGTCCGGCACGGGCACGGCGGACATCAGCGCCTTGGTGTACGGGTGCCGGGGCTTCGCGTACAGCGCGTCGCTCGGGGCCTCCTCGACCAGCCCGCCGAGGTACATCACCCCGATGACGTCCGAGATGTGCCGCACCACGGCGAGGTCGTGCGCGATGACCAGGTAGGTCAGGCCCAGCGACTCCTGGAGCTCCTCCAGCAGGTTGATCACCTGCGCCTGGACCGAGACGTCCAGCGCGGACACCGGCTCGTCGCAGATGATCACGTCCGGCTCCAGGACCAGGGCGCGGGCGATGCCGATGCGCTGGCGCTGGCCGCCGGAGAACTCGTGCGGGTAGCGGGACATCGCGTTGGACGGCAGGCCGACCTTGGCGAGGATGTCCTTGATCTTCTCCCGGCGCTCGGCCTGGTCCTTCCCGATGCCGTGGGCGGCCATGCCCTCGCTCAGGATCGACTCGATGTTCTGCCGGGGGTTGAGGCTGCCCAGCGGGTCCTGGAAGACCATCTGGAGGCGGCGGCGGAAGGCCCGCATCTCCTCGGAGGGCAGCTTGGCCAGGTCGGTGCCGTCGAAGACGACCCCGCCCTCGGTGATGTCGTTCAGCCGCAGCACCGCGCGGCCCAGCGTCGTCTTGCCGCAGCCCGACTCGCCCACCAGACCGTACGTCTGGCCGGCCTCCACGCTGAGCGAGACGCCGTCGACCGCGTAGACGTGGCCCACGGTGCGGTCGAAGAAGAGGCCCTTCTTGACCGGGAAGTGGACTTTGACGCCGTCCAGTTCGAGCAGGCTCATGCCGGGACCTCCGCCTTGGGCAGGACCGGGTTGACGCAGCGCACCTGGTGGCCGGCGGTGCGTGGTTCGGTCAGTTCGGGGGTGCCGGTCAGGCACTCCATCGTGTAGTGGTCGCACCGGGGCGCGAACGCGCAGCCGTCGGCCCAGGCGATCTTGTCGTTGATGGACCCGCGGATCGGGTGCAGCGGCTCGCCGCGCGGCGCGTCCAGCCGCGGGATGGAGCCGAGGAGCCCGTGCGCGTACGGGTGGGTGGGGTGGGCGAACAGCTCGCGGCGGCCCGCCGACTCCACCGCCCGGCCCGCGTAGAGCACGTTGACCTCGTCGCAGAGGCCGGCCACCACGCCGAGGTCGTGCGTGATCATCAGCAGGGCGGTGCCCTCCTGGTCGACCAGTTCCTTCAGCAACTCAAGGATCTGCGCCTGGATCGTCACGTCCAGCGCGGTCGTGGGCTCGTCGGCGATCAGCAGCCGGGGCGCGCAGGCGACCGCCATGGCGATCAGCGCGCGCTGGCGCATACCGCCGGAGAGCTGGTGCGGGTACTCCTTCAACCGCCGCGCCGGGTCGGGGATGCCGACCCGGTCGAGCAGCGAGACGGCTTCCTTGCGGGCCTTCTCGCCCTTCAGCCCGCGGTGGCGCCGGAGGATCTCGGTGACCTGGACGCCCACGGGCACGACCGGGTTCAGCGAGGAGAGCGGGTCCTGGAAGATCATGGCGAGCTGGCTGCCGCGCAGGTCGCGCAGTTTCCGCTCGTTCATCGTCAGCAGGTTCTGGCCGTCGAACTCGGCGCGCCCGCCGATCCGCACGCCCTTGCGGGGCAGCAGCCCCATCAGGGCGAGCGAGGTGACGGACTTGCCGCAGCCCGACTCGCCGACCAGGCCCACGACCTGGCCCTGGTCGACCTGGAAGGAGACGCCGTCCACGGCCGTGGCGTCCTTGCGGCCGCGGGCGGTGAAGGTGACGCTCAGTTCCTCAACGGAGAGCAGTGACATGGGACTTCAGCCTCGCAACTTCGGGTCGAGGGCTTCGCGCATGGCCTCGCCGAGCAGGGTGAAGCCGAGAGCGGTGATGATGATGCCGATGGCCGGGTAGGCCGCCATCATCGGGTCGTTGTCGAAGAAGCGCTGCGCCTGGGCGAGCATCACGCCCCACTCGGGAACGGCCGGGTCCGGGTTGCCGAGCCCCAGGTAGGACAGGGCCGCGGCCTCGATGATCGCGGTGGCCAGGCTCAGGGTGGCCTGGACGATCACGGGGCTCAGCGAGTTCGGCAGGATCTGCGTGAGCACGATCCGCTTGCGCCGGATGCCGACCGCCTTGGCGGCGAGCACGTAGTCGGCGCTGCCCTGGACGAGCATCGAACCGCGCAGCAGGCGGGCGAAGACGGGGATCTGGACGACGCCCACGGCGATCATGACGGTGGTCAGCGACTGGCCGAGCACCGCGGCGATGGAGACGGCCAGCAGGAGCGACGGCAGCGACAGCATGATGTCGGTGAAGCGCATGATCACGGTGTCGACGCGCTGCCCGGCCTTGCCGCCGAGGGTGGCGGCGGCGCCGGAGAGGACGCCGATGAGGGCGCCGACGATGAGGCCGATGAGCATGGAGACCACGCCGACGAGGAGCGTCTGCCGCGCCCCGACGAGCCAGCGGGAGAACATGTCGCGGCCCAGGTGGTCCAGGCCGAACCAGTTCTCGCCGCGCATTCCGACGAACTTGCCCTGGTTGGGGAAGACCTCGCTGCGCCAGTCCTGCGCGGTGGGCGCGTGCGGCGCGACCCACGGGCCGACGATGGCGACGAGGACGAACACGCCGATGACGAACGCGCCGATGATCGCCATCTTGCTGGACCGCATCCGGCGGAACGCCTCGCGCCAGAGGCTGGTGCCGGCGACCGTCTCGGAGCTCTGGGTCAGCTCCGCGAGGCGGTCGACCTTGTCTGCTTTGTTGGTCAGGATCGTCACGTCAGTGCACCCGCACTCTGGGGTCGATGATGCTGTACGCGAGGTCGACCAGGAGGTTGATGAGCACGTACACCATCGCGATGAAGAGGATGAACCCGACGAGGACCGGGTAGTCGCGGCCGTCGATCGCGGTGCGGATGAACGAGCCGATGCCGCCGAAGTCGAAGACGGACTCGGTGAGCACCGCTCCGGACAGCAGGCTCCCGGTCAGCAGGCCGACCGCGGTGATCACCGGCAGCAGCGCGTTGCGCAGCACGTGGCGGCCGCGCACGGTCCGCTTGTCCAGCCCCTTGGACTCGGCGGTGCGGACGTAGTCCTCGCCGAGCACCTCCAGGACGCTGGCGCGGGTCATCCGGACGATGACGGCGAGCGGGATGGAGGCCAGCGCGACGGCGGGGAGGATCAGGTGCATGATCGCGTTCCAGCTCGCGTCGAACTCGCCGGTCAGCAGGCCGTCCAGGACGGCGAACCCGGTGACGTCGGTGGCGTTGATGCCGGAGTCGAGCCGCCCCTGGCTCGGGAACCACTGCAACTGCACGGAGAAGATCCCGCGCAGCAGCACGGCCAGGAAGAAGACCGGGATGCAGATGCCGAGCAGCGAACCGGAGACGGAGGCGACGTCCAGCCAGCCGCCGCGGTGCTTGGCGGCGAGGTATCCCATCGGGACCCCCACGACGACGGCGATCAGGATCGCCGCGAGACTCAGCTCCACGGTGGCGGGGAAGGCGCGGGTGAATTCGTCCCAGACCGGCTGCCCGGTCTGGGTGGAGGTTCCGAGGTCGAGCTCGAAGATGCGCTTGAGGAAGCGCCAGTACTGGACGTGGACCGGCTCGTCGAGCCCGAGCGACCGGTTGATTCTCGCTACTTCGGCTTCGGTGGCCCGCTCGCCCAGGATCGCTGTGGCGGGTCCGCCGGGCAGCCGGTTCAGCCAGAGGAACAGCAGAACCGACAGGCCGAGCAGGGTGGGAATGAGCTGGATAAGTCTTCTGACGACAAGTCGCAGCACCCCGCATCCCCTTTCTCACGTGCGTCGATGCGGGTCCGCCCGGCCACCTCGTGCTGGGTGGCCGGGCGGACCTGCTGATGTGCGATTACTTGAAGGAGACCTCGGCGAAGTTCTCCTGCGTCAGCGGGGAGACCTTCGGCGGGTTGACGTTCTTGGCGAACGCGATGGCCGGCGGCGAGGACGAGACCGGCACGCCGGGGAGGTACTCCATGATCGTCTCGTTGGCCTTCTGGTAGGCCGCAGTGCGGCCGGCGGCGTCGGTGACCTTGGAGGCGGCGTTCACCGCGTCGAAGACCTTCTGCTCCTTGAAGCCCCACTGCTTGGCGGGCCCGGCGAACCAGGTGCCGATGAAGTTGTAGCCGTCGTTGAAGTCACCGGTCCAGCCGAGCATGTGCAGGGCGCAGGAGCCCGCCTCGGTGGCGTCCAGGTAGTCCGGGGCCCACTTCATGGCCTTCGGGGTGACGGTGATGCCGGCCTTCTCCAGGTCGGCCTTCATCAGCTCGAACATGTCCTGCGGGGCGGGCATGTACGGGCGGGTGACCTCGGTCGGGTAGCAGAACTCGAGCTTCAGCTTCTCCTCGCCGGCCTGCTTGAGGAGGTTCTTCGCCTTGGCGGTGTCGAACGGGTACGTCTTCACCTTGTCCGAGAAGCCGGCGACCGTGTCGGGCATGAACTGGGTCGCGACCTTGCCGCCCTCGGGGAGCTGGGTGTTGACCAGGTTCTCGCGGTCGATGGCGTGCGTGATGGCCTGGCGCACCTCGGGCTTCTTCAGCGCCGGGTTCGCCGTCTGGCTCATGCCGAGGTAGAGGAGGTTGAAGACGTCGCGGGTCGGGACCTTGTAGCCCTGCTTCTCCAGCGTCGTGACGTCGGCCGGGGCCACCAGGTCGTAGCCGTCGATGTCACCGGCCTGGAGCGCCTGGCGGCGGGTCTCCTCGGTGGAGATGGTGCGGAAGACCAGGTTCTTCACCTTGGCCTTGTCGCCCCAGTAGTCGTCGAAGCGCTCCAGGGAGACTTCCTTGTTGCCCTTGTTCCACTTCACGATCCTGTACGGGCCGGTGCCGGCGACCGTGCCGGCCTCCTGGCTGTACTTGGGGTACGTGATCGCGTCGCCCTTGGCGGAGGCGTCCTGCTTCGCGTACTCCTTGATGGCCTTCGGCGAGTGGATCGCCAGCGCCTGGAGGGAGAAGCCGCCGGGCAGGTTCGCCGAGGGCTCGTTCACCTCGATGACGGCCGTGTTCTCGTCCTTGGCGGTGCAGGACTTGTAGTTGGGCTTGGGCGCCTCGGCGTCCTCGTTCTTCGCGAACCCGCCCATGATGGTCTGCCAGTAGTAGGAGACCGCGCTGGACTGGTACGTGCCCTTCCAGTTGAACCAGTGGTCGTAGTTCGCGCACACCGCGGCGGCGTTGAACGCCTCGCCGTCGTGGAACTTCACGCCCTGGCGCAGGTTGAACGTCCAGACCTTGCCGGCCGGGTCGCTGGACCACTTCTCGGCGAGGCCGCCGACCAGCTTGCTGCCGCCGGACTCGTGCTCCAGGAGGGCTTCGAACGCCTGGCGGGTGACGCGGAACGTCTCGCCGTCGCTCGCGAGGGCCGGGTCGAGCGAACCGGGGTCACCGGCGCCCGCGAAGACGAAGGTGTCCTTGTCGCCCCCCTTGGAGCCGCCCGCGTCCCGCTCGCTGGAACAGCCCGTGGCGATCAGGCCGACAGCGACCGCTGTCGTGATCGCCCGGACGGTCCGGGACTTGTGTATGCGCATGGGTCCATCCCTGGTTCGCCATCTAACGAGGTTTGATGGCCGCACACTACAGACGGGGTGCACCGCAAGAGAACAGTCCGGATAGCGGTGAGACCTAGTCGAGACCCGGACGGTCAACAAACCGGCTGGTTACGGGACATCCCTACGCGGGAGCCCAACAAGGCGGACATCGCCCGCAGTTCAGTGACGCTGCGGTGGATATCCGTAACCGGGAGCGGAGATGGGGGGCGGCGGGCCCATCGGGGCGTGCGCCTCGCGGTCGTAGAACGGGCGGGCGTTGGCGCGCAGCCACAGCGCGACCGGGTCGTACTCGTCGGACATGGCGACGGTGGAGACGGGCAGCCCCTCGGGGACCGCGCCGACCGACTCCCGCATCATCGCGCGCACCGTCTCGACGGCGGCGCGGCCGGTGTCGTAGAGGTCGAGGCCGATGGCCAGATACGGGACGCCGACCGCGGGGTGGACCCAGGCGCGCCGCAGGGAGCGGACGGCGGGGGTGCGGTGGGCGTTCTGGGTGAGCAGGGCGTAGAACTGCGGGAGCTCGATGGCGGGCTCGGAGAGCCGGAGCGGGCCGGCGGGCAGCCGGTCGAGGCCGGTGGCGATGCGGCGCAGGTCGAGCCAGGGGATGCCGACGCCGCCGCCGGGGGCGTGCGGGTTGAGCCAGATGCCCCAGCGGTCGGGGAAGAGGGTGCGGGCGATCTCCCGCCCGGTGACCAGCTCGTGGGCCCGGTTCCAGCCGCTGGCGGACAGCTCCTGGGCGGAGGTGACGCACGGGGCGTAGCCCAGGCCGTCGATCTCCATGTTCCCGTACTGGGCGTCCGGCGAGCCGGCGGAGCCGTGCCAGAGCAGCATCCAGACATGGCTGTCGGCGAGCGCGGCGAGCAGCGCCTCGTAGGCGTCGTAACGCCCGGGGGTCACCTGGCGCAGCATGTGCTCGACCTGCCCGGCCGCCGCGGTGCCTGACGCACTCACCCTGGGTCCCGCCCCTCGTCGATCCGTCGGATTCGCGCCACCGCTCCCCGGCGCACGGGAGCGGCCTCGCCGACGACCAGCTTATGCGCCGCCTCTGACACCGGCGTCCCGCCGGGGCCCGGCACGGTCAGCGGCCCTCGCGCCGGTAGAACGGCCGGACCTTCTCCCGCATCCAGTCGCCGACGAGGTCGTCGGCCAGGTCGAGGAGGACGAGGTTGACCGGCCAGGGCGCCGGCATCCGGCCGAGCGCCCGGCCCAGGGCGTCCATGGGGAGGTGCTGCCCGGCGCCGTCCCAGGCGGTGAACTCGACGCCGACGAAGAGGACGGGGTCGCCGCCCTCGATGCTGGCCAGCGTCCGGCGGGCGGCGCCCACGACGCCGATGGCCTCGAACTCCTCGGAGACGACGGCGAGGAAGTCCAGGGGGTCCTGCTGCCAGTCCGGCTCGAACAGCCGGACCCGGCCGCCGCCGGCGGCGCCCTCCAGGGCGGTGCGCCCGGCCCGGCACAGCTCGGCGACGGCGGGCGGCGGCAGCGGCATCCCCACCGCGCCGCCCGGATTCACGGCGATGCCGAGCTGCGGGGGCAGCCCCCGCGCGAAGTCGCGGGCGGGCGCGACGGCGAAGGACATGTGGCTGCCGACGCAGCTCAGGAACTGGCCCTCGGAGCTGAAGACGGGGACGTAGGCCGCGCCGTCGATCTCCATCATCGGCACGTCGAGGTCGGCGCTGGTGGGGCCGCCGCCGCCCGGCAGCGGCACCCACACGGAGCTGCGGCCGAGCACTTCGACGAGTCGGCCGCCCGCTTCGGGGACGCCGAGCGAGGCGCTCAGCACCTCTTCGAGCTCGTTGGCGGGCCACCCCTGCGGGGGGTGCGCCTGGGCGGGTGCCGGAATGTCCACTGCCTCTGTGCCCTCTCTTCACCGTCTCGGCCCACTGGCGGCCTCGCTCCGTGGCCAGCACCCTAACCGGCGCGGGCCGCGCGGGCCCCGGTGTCCGGGAAGGAGATCCGGCGGAGCGCGCCCGCGGCCTCGCGGTCGAGGAGCACCGCCGAGGCGCAGCCGGGCGGCAGCAGGCCCTGTTCGGTGGCGCGGATCAGCCGGGCCACCGCCTGCCGGTGGCGGGCGAAGGCGTAGCCGGAGACGCCGCGGCCGCGCTCGCGCTGCCCCTGGCGGGCCACCTCGGGGGCCACGTCGAGCAGGACCAGGTGGAGGGCGCGGCCCCGGCGCGCGGCGTGCCGGGCGAGCCGGCGGCGCACCCAGGCCTGGGTGCCGCAGTCGTGCACGACGACGGATTCGCCGGAGCGCACCGCCTTCCAGAGGCCGAGGTAGTGGGCGGCGCGGGCCAGGGGGCGGTAGAGGGCGTAGGGGAGTAAGCGGGGCAGGGCGGCGGCCCAGCGGTCGCGGGTGTTCTGGGAGTCGATGGCGCGGCCCGTGACCGTGCGCCGGATCAGGGTGGACTTCCCGCTGCCGGGGAGGCCGGAGACCACCACGATGTCGCCGGCGGCGAAGTCGAGGCTGCGCGGCGCCGGCCCGGTGAGCCCGCGCAGATCGCGTACCACCGGCGCACGGGCCGTCGGCAGCTCCTGCGCGGGTGCGCCGGACTGTGCGGGCACCGCGCCGTGCGCGACCCCCGCGATCGGCACCGACCGCTGCGATGTCATCGCCCATCCCCCTGCCGTCGGGACACCCACGTCTGCCCCTGAGTGTAAAGAAAAGGTAATACGGCACAACCGGCCGCGCCGCCGCCGCCCGCGCGGGGACCGCACGCCCCACTCTCTCCCGGCCCGTGCGATGATGAGGCCGCCAACTGCATACCGGCCGTTCGAATCCGCGCGGGAGAGTTCCGGCCCCAGGTGGGCCGGGCGCCGAAGGAGCAAGATCCTCCCTTGAATCTCTCAGGCCCCGTACCGCGTGGATGAGGCAGATCTGAAAAGCGAGCCGCCCGGCGGCTCCACCCAAGGTGCAAGCCGCGCCCCGCGAGATGGGGCATACCCCGCCAGGGGCGTCCGGCGAACCTCTCAGGTTCCGATGACAGATGGGGAGGGTCCGTCCCTGCCGTCGTCATGTCCTGGAGCCGTACCCATGAGTCCTGCCCCCCGCCGCACAGCCCTCGACGCGCTGCACCGCTCGCTCGGCGCCACCATGACCGACTTCGCGGGCTGGGACATGCCCCTGCGGTACGCCAGCGAGCGCGAGGAGCACCAGGCCGTGCGCACCCGCGCCGGCCTCTTCGACCTGTCCCACATGGGCGAGATCTCCGTCACCGGGCCCGAGGCCACGGCCTTCCTGGACTTCGCGCTGGTGGGGAACATCTCCACCGTCGGCGACGGCCGGGCCCGGTACACGATGATCGTCCAGGAGGACGGCGGCATCCTGGACGACCTGATCGTCTACCGGCTGGACGAGTCCGGCGCCCCCGCCTTCATGGTCGTCGCCAACGCGGGCAACGCGGGGATCGTGCTGGACGCGCTCACCGCCCGCGCCGAGGGCTTCGACGCCGAGGTGCGCGACGACCGCGACGCGTACGCGCTGCTCGCCGTGCAGGGCCCGGCGTCCCCCGCCGTCATGAAGGCCGTCACCGACGCCGACCTGGACGGGCTGAAGTACTACGCGGGCCTGCCGGGCGACGTCGCCGGGGTCCCGGCGCTGATCGCCCGTACCGGCTACACCGGCGAGGACGGCTTCGAGCTGTTCGTCGCCCCCGAGCACGCCGAGCGGCTCTGGCGGGCGCTGACCGAGGCCGGCTCCGCGCACGGGCTGGTCCCCTGCGGGCTCTCCTGCCGCGACACGCTGCGCCTGGAGGCGGGGATGCCGCTGTACGGGCACGAGCTGACGACCGCGCTGACCCCCTTCGACGCCGGTCTGGGCCGGGTCGTGAAGTTCGAGAAGGACGGCGACTTCGTGGGGCGCGAGGCGCTGGCGGCCGCCGCCGAGCGCGCCGAGACCGCGCCGCCGCGCAGGCTGGTGGGGCTGGTCGCGCAGGGCCGCCGGGTGCCGCGCGCGGGCTTCCCCGTGGTCGTGGACGGCAAGGTGGTCGGCGAGGTCACCTCCGGCGCCCCCTCCCCGACCCTGGGCAAGCCGATCGCCATGGCGTACGTGGACGCGGCCCACGCGGAGCCGGGGGCCGAGGGCGTGGGCGTGGACATCCGCGGCACGCACGAGCCGTACGACGTCGTCGCGCTGCCGTTCTACAAGCGCCGGAAGTGACGCTCCGGGACGATCGGGACGTCCCCGGCGCCGGGACGCGACCCGCCCGCGTCTCACACCGCAAGACCACCGTCCATCAGCACTCCCCCGCGTACAGGAGAATTCAGGTCATGAGCAACCCCCAGCAGCTTCGGTACAGCAAGGAGCACGAGTGGCTGTCGGCCGTCGAGGACGGCGTGGCGACCATCGGCATCACGGAGTACGCGGCCAACGCCCTCGGCGACGTCGTCTACGCCCAGCTCCCGGAGGTCGGTGACACGGTGACCGCGGGCGAGACCTGCGGCGAGCTGGAGTCGACCAAGTCGGTCAGCGACCTGTACTCGCCGGTGACCGGTGAGGTCACGGCGGCCAACCAGGACGTCGTGGACGACCCCTCGCTGGTGAACTCCGCTCCCTTCGAGGGCGGCTGGCTGTTCAAGGTGCGCGTCGCGGAGGAGCCGGCCGACCTGCTCTCCGCCGACGAGTACACCGCGTTCTCCGGCAACTGAGACCTTAAGGGACCCCCTGATGTCGCTTCTGAACTCCTCCCTCCACGAGCTGGACCCCGACGTCGCCGCCGCCGTCGACGCCGAGCTCCACCGCCAGCAGTCCACCCTCGAGATGATCGCCTCGGAGAACTTCGCCCCGGTCGCGGTCATGGAGGCGCAGGGCTCCGTCCTCACCAACAAGTACGCCGAGGGCTACCCCGGCCGCCGCTACTACGGCGGCTGCGAGCACGTCGACGTGGTCGAGCAGATCGCGATCGACCGGATCAAGGCCCTGTTCGGCGCGGAGGCCGCGAACGTCCAGCCGCACTCCGGCGCCCAGGCGAACGCCGCCGCGATGTTCGCGCTGCTGAAGCCGGGCGACACGATCATGGGCCTGAACCTGGCCCACGGCGGCCACCTGACCCACGGCATGAAGATCAACTTCTCCGGCAAGCTCTACAACGTGGTCCCCTACCACGTCGACGAGACCGGCGTCGTTGACATGGAGGAGGTCGAGCGCCTCGCCAAGGAGTCCCAGCCGAAGCTGATCGTGGCCGGCTGGTCCGCCTACCCGCGCCAACTCGACTTCGCCGCCTTCCGCCGCATCGCGGACGAGGTCGGCGCGTACCTGATGGTCGACATGGCGCACTTCGCGGGCCTCGTCGCGGCCGGCCTGCACCCCAACCCGGTGCCGCACGCCCATGTCGTCACCACCACCACGCACAAGACCCTCGGCGGTCCGCGCGGCGGCGTCATCCTCTCCACCCAGGAGCTGGCCAAGAAGATCAACTCCGCGGTCTTCCCCGGTCAGCAGGGCGGCCCGCTGGAGCACGTGATCGCGGCCAAGGCGGTCTCGTTCAAGATCGCGGCGGGCGAGGAGTTCAAGGAACGCCAGCAGCGCACCCTGGACGGCGCCCGCATCCTCGCCGAGCGCCTGGTCCAGCCGGACGTCACCGAGGTCGGCGTCTCCGTCCTGACCGGCGGCACCGACGTCCACCTGGTCCTGGTCGACCTGCGCGACTCGGAGCTGGACGGCCAGCAGGCCGAGGACCGGCTCCACGAGCTGGGCATCACGGTCAACCGCAACGCCGTCCCGAACGACCCGCGCCCCCCGATGGTCACCTCGGGCCTGCGGATCGGCACCCCGGCGCTGGCCACCCGCGGCTTCGGCGCGGAGGACTTCACCGAGGTCGCGGAGATCATCGCCGCCGCCCTCAAGCCGTCCTACGACGCCGAGGGCCTGAAGGCCCGCGTGGCGGCGCTGGCCGAGAAGTTCCCGCTGTACCCCGGCCTGAAGTAGCACCTGGCCTGCGGTTCCGCACGTTCGGGCGGGGCACCGCGCACACTGGGGAGTGAGCGCGGTGCCCCGATCCGTGTCCCCCCGCTCCACCCTCGCCCGGCGGGCCACCACCCCGGCCCGCCCGGCGCCACCCGGCCCGTTCCCGCACCACCCAGGCAGACAACGGCGTCTTCCAACCCCAAGGAGTACTCCCGTGGCCATCTCGGTCTTCGACCTGTTCTCGATCGGCATCGGCCCGTCCAGCTCCCACACGGTGGGCCCGATGCGCGCCGCCCGGATGTTCGCGCGCCGCCTGAAGAACGAGGGCCTGCTCGCGCACACCGCCTCGATCCGGGCCGAGCTGTACGGTTCGCTCGGCGCGACCGGCCACGGGCACGGCACGCCCAAGGCGGTCCTGCTCGGCCTTGAGGGCGAGTCGCCCCGGACCGTGGACGTGGAGTCGGCCGACGCCCGCGTCGAGGCGATCCGCACCGGCGGCCGGATCAACCTGCTGGGGATGCACGAGATCCCCTTCGACGCCGACGAGCAGCTCGTCCTGCACCGCCGCAAGGCGCTCCCGTACCACGCCAACGGCATGACGATCCTCGCGTACGACGCCGAGGGCGCCCCGCTCCTGGAGAAGACGTACTACTCGGTCGGCGGCGGCTTCGTGGTGGACGAGGACGCGGTGGCCGGGGAGAACCCGATCGTGCCGGACGACACGGTCCTCAAGCACCCCTTCCGCACCGGCGACGAACTGCTGCGGCTCTCGCGGGAGACCGGGCTCTCCATCTCCTCGCTGATGCTGGAGAACGAGCTTTCCTGGCGCACCGAGGCGGAGATCCGCGCGGGGCTGCTGGACATCTGGCGGGTCATGCAGGCCTGCGTCGCACGCGGGATGGCCCGCGAGGGCATCCTCCCCGGTGGCCTGAAGGTCCGCCGCCGCGCCGCGAACTCGGCCCGCCAACTGCGCGCCGAGGGCGACCCGCAGGCCCACGCGATGGAGTGGATCACGCTCTACGCGATGGCGGTCAACGAGGAGAACGCGGCGGGCGGGCGGGTCGTCACCGCCCCGACGAACGGCGCGGCGGGCATCATCCCCGCCGTGCTGCACTACTACATGAACTTCGCGGCGGGCGGCTGCACCGAGGCCGAGAAGGAGGACAGCGTGGTCCGCTTCCTCCTCGCGGCCGGTGCGATCGGCATGTTGTTCAAGGAGAACGCCTCGATCTCCGGCGCCGAGGTCGGCTGCCAGGGCGAGGTCGGCTCCGCCTGCTCCATGGCCGCGGGAGCCCTCGCCGAGGTCCTCGGCGGCTCCCCCGAGCAGGTGGAGAACGCCGCCGAGATCGGCATGGAGCACAACCTGGGCCTGACCTGCGACCCGGTCGGCGGCCTCGTGCAGATCCCCTGCATCGAGCGCAACGGCATGGCCGCGGTGAAGGCGGTCACCGCGGCGCGGATGGCGCTGCGGGGCGACGGCAGCCACAAGGTCTCCCTCGACAAGGTCATCAAGACGATGAAGGAGACGGGCGCGGACATGTCCGTCAAGTACAAGGAGACGGCCCGCGGCGGGCTCGCGGTGAACATCATCGAGTGCTGAACGGCCGGACCCGGCACGTCTCCGCCACCGTCCAGTTCGCTGCCCACGCGACGAGAAGTCGGGCGTTCCGGTCGAAACGGCCCCCGCCCCGTGCAGTTGCGCGATCTCGCCCGGCCGCTTCGGGGAGCCCGTGACCCGCGCATGAGCCGGGCGACGGGTGGGCCGTATACGGCCGTCGGCCTCCTCGGTCAACCCACTGAACCGAACAAATGGACACGATTGAGTCGGTTATCCGATTTACTGTGCACCCGTTGTGGAGGTGCTGCACGATGGGTGATCTCGTCCAACTCAACGAGGCAGCAGTGGTGTTCATCCGAGGAGACCAAGTGGGAGCCCAACCGCAGGCTCGACGGCAGGTTCGACAACTCCACAAGGCCGTGCCCAAGGCACAGCACATGGTCGTCGGCCGTGAACTGCGGCGGCTCCGCGAGGCGGCGAAGTTGTCCCAGAGAGAGGCGGCCGACCTGCTGGGCGTCGCGAACTACACCGTCAGCCGCAACGAGACGGGGGAGACGCCCTGCAGGCCCGAGTTCGTGCGCAAGGCCCTGCGGATCTACCGGGCGACCCCCGAGGAGGAGGCGCACCTCTGGGAGGTCCTGGACATCGCCCACCGGCGCCGCTGGTGGCAGGAGTCGGAGTGGCGGGGGGTGGCCAAGCAGAAGCTGCACACCCTGGTGACGTTGGAGGAGGTCGCCCAACGCATCCGGGTGTACGACCGCGACCGCGTGCCCGGAATGCTCCAGACCCCCGAGTACGCCCGCGCCGTGATCCGGGTCGGGATGCCGGGAGCGCCCGAGGAGGAGATCGAGAAGCGGGTGCTGTTCCGGCTGGAGCGTCAGACCCGCTTTCGCCGGTCCCGGTCGGCCCGCTACCTCTGCCTCCTCGACGAGGTGAGCCTCGTCCGGGGCTTCGGGTCCAAGGAGACCATGCGGGGCCAGCTCGACCACCTGGTCGAGCTGGCCGACGACCCGCTCTTCAGCCTGCACATCGTGGAGCTGTCGGGCTTCAACATGCCGATCGGCATCGGGCAGACCATGTTGTTCGACTTCGAGGAGCAGCAGCTCCCCACGGTCCTCTTCGAGGAGCGTGACGAGGGCGGTCTCGTCTGCCAGGAGGCGGACGAGGTGGACCACCGGATCAAGAGCTTCGATCGCCTCCTGAAGGTCAGCCTGACGAAGAGGCGATCGAAGCAGCGACTCCTCGACCTGCTCGCGAAGCAGTAGCGCGCGAGGGGCCGCTCACCGCTTCATGGCGACGCCCACGTAGAGGGACGCGTCGGCATCCGTCACCAGGCTGGGCCCGCCGGCCGGCTCCGGTCGCCAGCGGTGGGCGACGACGAGGCCGGGGTCGACCAGTTCCAGACGGTCGAAGAAGCGCAGCACCTCGGCGTGGGAACGCACCTGCGCCGGGGTGCCCCGCTGGGTGTAGAGATCGACGATGGCCTGCCAGGACTCCGGGGCGAAGTCACCGGTGCAGTGGGACAGGCTCAGGTACGAGCCCGGCGCCAGCTCGGCGAGGAGCCGTTCGACGACCCCGTACGCGTCCTGCTCGTCGGGGACGAAGTGCAGCAGCGCGTGGAGCGTCAGGGCCACGGGCTCGTCGAACGAGACGCAGCCGTCCTCCTTGACCGCCTCGACGACCGCCTCGGGGTCGGTGACGCTGGCCTCCAGGTAGCTCGTCTCGCCCTCGGGTGAGCTGGTGAGGAGCGAATCGGCGTAGGCGAGGACGATCGGGTCGGTGTCGACGTACGCCACCTTGCACCGCGGGTCCACCGCCTGCACCACCTCGTGGAGGTTGGGGGCGGTCGGGATGCCGGTGCCGATGTCCAGGAACTGGCGGACGCCGCGCTCCGCCGCGAGGAAGCGAACGGCCCTGTGCATGAAGGCGCGGTTGACGCGGGCCGCCGTCACGACGGCGGGGTACTGCTGGATCACGGCCTCGGCGGCTTCGCGGTCGACCGCGTAGTTGGTCTTGCCGCCCAGGTAGTAGTCGTACATGCGGGCGCTGTGTGGCCGGTCCTGGCCTAAGTCGGGCGCCCCCTCGTCCGGGAGTCCGGCCGTCCTGCCGACGCCATCCACGTGGGCGTCCACCTCTCTGTCGTCGCGCTACGGAACACGTGTGGCCTTCAACCGGCCGACGGAAGCGTGCAGTTGCACACCTCACATGATGACCTGTCAGTACCGGGGAGTTCTAGGGCCGCCGTGCCTCTTTGATGTGATCTTGTCTTGTGAGGCCACCTCGCAAGCGCGAGGTGGCCGAATCACGACCTCAGTGCCGGTCAGCGGGCCAGACGGTCGCCCGTCAGCGCGGAGACGAAGGCCGCCATGGTCCGCCGGTCCACCGAGACCACGGGCCCGTGGAGGTCCTTGGAGTCCCGGAGGGCCACCAGCTCGCCTAACTCGGCCAGCTCGACGCAGTCGCCGTTGTGACTGCTGTAGGAACTCTTCTTCCACGCGTACGTCGGGTCGTCGCGTCCGACTCGCACGGTGCGGGGCTGCACCATCACGTCACCTCCGTGGTTTGCACTTCCCGGTAACAGACGTGCAATTGCACGTCTGCGATCGGTAGGAGTATCACCGCTCGTCGCCACGGTTATGCCCCGGCGCACAAGCGATTCGAAATTCAAGGAGGGGGCGGCTGCTGCAAGTGCACGTGATCACCGATTTCTTTCCCCGCCGCCGCGTCGGCCCGGCAAGCGGCCCGGCGCGGCCCCGGCAGGGGTGGGGAGGAGGTGCACCGCACGCGTGGCCGCCCTGGCACCAGGGGCTCTGACCTGCACCGATGCCGGCGTCTCCGGGTTCGCTGGGCAGCAGGGAGCGCGGGACGTCCTCACCGACTCCCGCGTACGGAGAACGACGGCGCCCCTCACGCACGGCGGCGCGCGTCAGCGGATGCTTTTCCACCGAAAGGGGGGTTGTCCTGCGCACTACTGTCTGAGCGAACTGATCATCCGATGAGCCGCAGGACCCCGGCCGCACAGTTTCGAGGCCGTAGCGCCAGGGCCCTGCGTCCACTCCGACCAAAGGAGTACGTCCATGACGCCCTCTTCTGACCGTACGGGCGGCAAACGCGACGCGCGCGCCCGTGCGGGAGAGGCTAGCAGCCGCCTCCGGAACGCCGTCCGCTCGATCCGCCTGGGCGATCACGTGGTTCCGGTCGCGCAGACGCTCGGCGCGGTCCTGTCGTTGCAGGGGCCGCCCGCGACACCGCTCGAACGCGTCACGGCGGTGCTCAGCCTGATCGCCCACGGCCACCAGCTCTACCGGGCGGTCAAGGACGGCTGACGAAGCCCCGGCGGCCTCCCCGGCACGGGGCGACCGCCGGTCCCCGCCTCCGCGAGACGCGGCGAATCCCCCGTCCGGGTGCGCGCGTTCGGCCTGTCACGGCGCTGCGCACCCGCCCAGTCGAACCCCTACTGCGGATCAAGGCCACCCACATGGACCACGACGAAGGTCTCACGACTCCCCGATGGCACATAGGGCAGATCATGGAGCGCGTCCTCCAGTTGGCGCACAGGGCTCCGCATGACGTCGCCGCCAGTGCCGGCATGTCGACCCGTGATCTCAGCCGATACCTCGCCGGGGCGGAGCTGCCCAGCCGCCTCGCACTCGAACGGTTCGCCCGCGCCTGCGGCGCCGACCCCACGATCCTTCTCATGGTCCGCGAAGACCAGCGCAGGCGTACGCGCGTCTGACCACCCGGCCACCCACGGGGAGGGACCGGCGCCCGGCGCGCCGAGGGGGCGGCCGGGACCGCCGGAGAGTCCTTCGCGGAAGCCCGCGAGCGTGACGCGGAGCGCTCGGCGGTCGCGGGTGCGCCACAGGGTGATCAGGCACCAGGTGGCGAGGTTGAGGGGGGCGAGGGGTCGGGGCGCCCAGCGGCGGAGGGTCACGCCGGCCACGGGGTCGCCGATGCGCGGTTGCACCTACGCGAGTCGCGGGTCGCGGCGGAGTTCGGCGGCGAGCCGGGCGAGGGTGTCGGGCGCGGGCAGGTGCGCGTCGTCGTCGAAGAAGAAGAGATGCTCCCCGAGGTCGAGGAGACCGAGGACTCCGGCCGGGGCCGACGCGATCGCCCAGCTCCCGGACGCCGCGAACAGCACCCTGGTGGGCACCAGCCCCGACGGCGCCACCCAGACGCTGATCGACCTGCCCGCGGCGGCGGCCTCCCCGGCCGAGCTGAGCGAGACCGGCCTGGTGATCTACCCCAACACCCAGCGGGACGCCGACACCGTCGCCGTGCGCACCAGCACCAGCGCGGTCGAGGTCTTCCACCTGCTGCGCAGCCCGAACGCGCCGCAGTCGTTCACCTACCGGGCCGCCGTCCAGCCCGGCCACGAGATCACCGCGGTCAGCGAGAACACCCTGATGATCTCCGACCCGGCGGGTGACGCGACCGCGTTCATCTCCGCCCCGCTGGCCATGGACGCCAAGGGCGAGACCGTGCCGGTCTCCCTGCGGGTCGAGGGCCACGACATCATCGTCTCCCTCGCCCCCGCGCCGGGCCGGACCATCGCGTTCCCGGTCCTGCTCGATCCGGGCGCCGGCTACGGCAACCTGACCCCCGCGGAACGGCGTTACTGCGCGACCAACCCGCACGACTGCAACAAGGCCCGCAAGGACGCCGACAAGGCGTTCGACGAGGCCGCCAAGCGCTACTCCCAGAAGTCCCTGTACCAGGGCACCGGCGACGCGTTCCGCCACTGCTACTGGAACGCCCGCATGGAGATCAACATCGACCACGACACCGCCTACGAAGTGGCGACCCGCCACGAGTCGGAGTCCCGCGGCGTCGACAAGGAGATGGATCTCCGCAACAACAAGATCGGCCGTAAGATCGGCCGGGACTACCGCGGCAAGAGCAAGTCGAACCACCGGGCCCGCGACAAGTGCATCAGCTACGTCACGAAGGGCAAGCTGTGGATCATCAAGAGCAAGAAGCTCCTGAGGAGCAACGCGTGATCCGTCTCCTGACCCGGCGTATCGCCCCCGCGCTGCTGGTGCTCCAGATCTCCTACGCGGTCCTGCTCCAGGTCGCCTTCCTGGTGCTCGGGCCCGACACCGCAGCGATCGACCACACCGATCCGGCCGGCTTCGACCCGCTGGGCGCCGCCCTGACGGTGCTCGCGCTGGTGCTGCTGACCGGCGGCGCGGCCCTGCTCGGCCTGGAGCGCGTACGGGCGAGGGCGCCGCGTGCGCTGACGGTGGCCTGGCTGGCCCTGCTGGGCCTCGTGCAGACGGTGTTCGCCGTGGCGGCCCTGGTCGGCGTCGGCAGCGCGACGGGCCTGGCGCTGCCGGCCGCCCTGCTGGTCGCGGCGGCCTGCGCCGCGATCGCCGCCGCCTGCGCGCTGGCCCTGCGGAGCACGGGCTCCGCAGCGGTCCGGCTGAACACGGCCGGCTGAGGGCGACGAGCCGGCATCATCCACGAAGGCGGCCCCCCGCAGACCGCGGGGGGCCGCCTTCGGCGTGTCCACCGCCGCCCGCCGTGCGGGCGGTCGGCCTGACACGGCCGACGCAGCAGTGCTGATATCGCCCGATGACTGGATATAACGATGGATGGCTCCTCGGCCGGGCCGGTGCCGTCCGCGACGGCCGTCGGCTCCGCGGTCGCCGTCACCGAGCGAAAGGCCCACCGTGACCAGCACCCCACCCGTCCCCGCACCGGCCCTCGGCGTCCACTCCGAGGTGGGGCGGCTGCGGAGGGTCCTGGTGTGCGCCCCCGGCATGGCGCACCGCCGGTTGACCCCCACCAACTCCGACGACCTGCTGTTCGACGACGTGATGTGGGTGGAGAACGCCCAGCGCGACCACGCCGACTTCGTCGCCGAGCTGACCGCGCGGGGCGTGGAGGTCGTCGAGCTGCACGAGCTGCTCGCCGCCACCATGGCGATCCCCGAGGCCCGGTCCTGGCTGCTCGATCGGAAGATCGACGCGAACGAGGTGGGCCTCGGCCTGGTCGACGACGTCCGCGCCTTCCTGGACACCCTGACGCCGCGTCGGCTCGCCGAGCACCTGATCGGCGGGCTGGCCGTCGCCGACCTGCCGGACGCGTTCCGTTCGCCGTACGTCGGCCTGGTCCGCGAGGGCACGGGGGCCGGGGAGTACCTGATGCCGCCGCTGCCCAACACCCTGTACACCCGCGACACGACCTGCTGGCTCTACGGCGGGGTCACGCTGAACCCGCTGTACTGGCCCGCCCGGCACGACGAGACCCTGCTGATGAAGGCCGTCTACACCTTCCACCCGGACTTCCGGGGCAGCACGGTCTGGTGGGGGGACCCGGAGCGGGACTGGGGCCGGGCCACGTTCGAGGGCGGGGACGTCATGCCCGTCGGGAACGGCGTCGTCCTCATGGGCATGAGCGAGCGGACCTCCCGCCAGGCGATCACCCAGGTCGCGGCCGCGCTGTTCGCGCAGGGGGCGGCCGAGCACGTGATCGTCGCCGGGCTGCCGAAACTGCGCTCGGCGATGCACCTGGACACGGTGTTCACCTTCGCGGACCGCGACATCGTCACGCTGTACCCGCGCATCATGGACGCCGTCCACACGTTCTCGCTGCGGCCGTCCGACCGGGCGCCCGGCATCGAGGTCACCGACGAGGGCGCGACCCCCTTCACCGAGGTGGTGGCCCGCGGCCTGGGCCTGGCCCAGTTGCGGGTGATCGAGACGGGCGGCGACGTGTACGCCTCGGAGCGCCAGCAGTGGGACAGCGGCAACAACGCGGTCGCCCTGGAGCCGGGCGTGGTCTTCACCTACGACCGCAACACCCAGACCAACGCGCTGCTGCGGCGGGCCGGGGTGGAGGTCATCACCATCGTCGGGGCGGAGCTGGGCCGGGGGCGGGGCGGCGGCCACTGCATGACCTGCCCGCTGATCCGGGACGCGGTGGCCTTCTGACCCCCGGCGCGCGCCGCCGTCCGCGCGCTACCGCCCGCCGCGCGCCCGCCCCTTCCCCAGCCACGGCCCGAACTCGCTCTCCAGCACCAGCCGGCCGAGCTTGCGGTACTCCTGGAGCACCGCCGTGACGAGCTGCTCCATGCCCAGCGGGGTCCCCGACTCGGCGGCGAGGTAGGCGGCGGTCACCGCGCAGGCCCGGATCGAGCCGCCCGCCAGCTCGAAGCGGTCCGCGCAGAACTCCAGGTCGAGCGTGTCGTCGCGCGGGATCGCCGGGCCCAGGCAGCGGTCCCACAGGGCCAGGCGCTGGTGGGCGTCGGGCATCGGGAACTCCGCGATCACGTCCAGGCGGCGGGTGAACGCCTCGTCGAGGTTGGCCCGCAGGTTGGTGGTGAGCACGGCGATCCCGTCGAAGGACTCCATGCGCTGGAGGAGGTAGGCCGACTCCACGTTGGCGTGCTTGTCGTGGGCGTCCTTGACCTGGGACCGCTTGCCGAAGATGGCGTCCGCCTCGTCGAACAGCAGGATGCCGTTGACGTCGGACGCCTCGACGAAGATGCGCTCCAGGTTCTTCTCGGTCTCCCCGATGTACTTGTCCACGACCGTGGACAGGTCGACCACGTACAGCTCCATGCCCAGTTCGGCGGCGACCACCTCGGCGGACATGGTCTTGCCGGTGCCGGACTCCCCGGCGAACAGGGCGATGACGCCCCGCCCCCGGCCTCCGCCGGGACGCATCCGCCACTGGCCGAGGACCTGTTCGCGGTGGCGGGCGCGCAGGGCCAGCTCGGTGAGCTGGGTGCGGGTCGCCGGGGGCAGCACCAGGTCGTCCCAGCCGACCGCGGGCTCGATGCGGCGGGCCAGCCGCTCCAGCCCCGCGCCGTTCTGGGCGCGGACCGCCGTGCGCACGTCCTCCGGGGCCACCGGCCGCTGCCCGAGGACGGCCAGCCGGGTCGCGACGGTCGCCGCCCGGCGCAGTTGGTCGGAGTCGAGCCGGTAGGAGGCGGTCGCCTCGATGAGCCGGTCGTCGGGCGGCAGGTGGTCGGCGGGCAGGCCCACCGACCGGCCCGCCTCGCTCAGCGCCCGCCGCCACTGCCGCGCCGCCCCGGCGGGGCCGGGGGGCGGGACGGCGACGGGGAGGGGGCTCTCCGCGGTCCACAGCGGGTCCCAGTTCTTCCTGCCGTACGCGATCAGGGGCGTGCCGGCGACCGCCGCGCAGAGGGCGGCGAGCGTACGGCCGCCCTCGGGGCGCTCGGGGGCGAGCGCTTCGAGCGGTCCGAGGACGACGCCGCCGCGGCTGAGGCGGGCCTCGGTCGCCAGGGTCCGTACCAGCGCGGCCGGTTCGGTCGCGGCGGCCAGCGCCGCGATGTCGACGACGAGGGGCCGCCGCCCGGTGAGGCGCAGCGCCTCGACCGCGAGGGCGCGCGGGTCGCCGCCCCGGTCGAGCAGGTGCACCAGGCCGCTGCCGGTCTCCAGGGCCGCCGCGATCCGCAGGGCCTGCGGCCGCTCGTCCGGGTCGTCCGGCGCTTCGGCGGCCCGGACGAGTGCGCCGAGCCGCCCGTCGATCTCGTCGCCGCCGAGCAGGTGGGCGGTGACCCGGTCGGGCACCCGCAGGATGCGGGAGAGCAGGGGGCGTTCGGGCTCGGCGATCTCCAGCAGCCCGCCCGCGACGAGCGGGGCGGCCGGGGAGAACCGGAAGCGGCCGGGGCCGGCGGCGGGCAGCCCGCAGAGTTCCAGCGCGAGGCCGATGGTGGGGCGGCGGCGGGTGAGGTCGTCGTTGAGGTACCCGTACAGGCGCTCGAACCGGGCGTCGAGGTCGGGGGCCATCGCGACCAGCAGGAGCTCGACGTCCAACGGCGGGAGGGCGAACCGCTCGGCCAGCCGGTCGAGGCGGCCTCCGGCGGGGGCGGGCGGCTCGGGCCCGTCGTCGTACGCCGGTACGGGGGCGAACGCGTCGCGGGAGGCGAGGATGCGTTCGGCCGCCTCCGGGGTGAGGTACTGGCCCCGGTAGGGGTCGTCGGCGTCCGGGTCGGCGGCGCGGCGCGCGGCGACGGCCTCCCGGACCCGCCGTTCGACACGCGCCATCCGCTCGAAGAGGGCGTCGAGGCCCGCCGGGCCGTCGTCGGGGAGGGGCCCGGCGTCGCGGGCCGGGGCGTTCGCGCTGGGGGCGACGGTCATCGGGGGCCGCTCCCCCGCTTGCGCCGACCGGGCGGCAACTGGCGTTCGCGCGGGGCGGCGAAGCCCTGCGCGCCGGGGTCGGACGCCTCCTCGTAGCGCAGTCGGCGGCCGGGGTCGTCGCCGGCGCCGTCCAGGTGCGGGGCGGCCTTCATCACGAGCCCTTCGGTGACGGGCGGGCCGGCGGCGGCCCGCTCGCCGGCCAGCGGTGCGAGGACGCGCAGGTCGATGGCGGCCTTCAGCTCGCCGCCGAGCGCGGACCAGACGTCCGAGGCTGACGGCCCGTCGTTGGCCGGGCCGGCCGCGGTGAGCCCCACGGTCAGCCCCAGCTCGGCGAGGCTGCCGGTGAGCGTGCGGGCGGGCAGCACGTCCGAGCGGACGAGGGCGCGCAGCACCTCGGAGAGGAGGCGGTGCTCGTCCTGGGGCCGGTTGGTCCAGGCGGTGACCAGGTAGGTCAGCTCGAACCAGCGCGGCGGGGTGCGCCAGCCGGTGATCCGGCCGCTCTCGTCGTGCACCTCGGCCGTGCCGGAGCGCCGCCTGCCCGCGTCCTCGCGGATGCCGTGCAGGAAGACGCTGATGGTGGGGGCGTTGCGGCGGGCGGACCAGTCCTTGGTGGGGGCGTCGAAGACCAGGTCGACGCCGCTGTCCTCCAGTCCGGCCTCGACCAGCAGGAGCCGCAGCCCCTCGTCGACTTCGTGGATCATCGGCGCATCACCTCGTCCGGCGGGACGATGGTGCCGAGGACCACCAGGAACGGCGTCTTCACCGGGGAGAAGCCGGGGCCCCTCGCGGTGATGGTGCGCGGTCCGGTCTGGTCCTTGGCCAGGATGAGGAGCTGGGCGATGAACGTTCCGTCGCCCAGCGGGCGGGTCGGCGGCGCGGTGGCGGTGATGCCCGGGTTCCAGCTCAGGGCGACGGGCGCGCCGGGCGGGAAGTCCTTGCCGCGGACGGAGGTGACGAACCCCGGTTTGCCGATGGCGGGCACCGCGACGATGCGGGGCTGGAGGATGCGCAGCGGGATGCGGGAGACGTTGTCCCGGCTGTTGGCGTCGGTGCCCGTCGTGGTCAGCGTGGCGGTGACGCTCGTCCGCAGCGCCCGGTCGGGCGAGAGGACGACCCGCAGGACCGTGGACGCGCCGGGCGCGAGATCGGGCAGGGCGCAGGCGCCGGCCGAGCAGCCGGCGGGGAGCGGTCCGGCGGGGATGCGGGCGGGCAGGCCGAGCCGGAGCCGCAGACCGGTGGCGAGGGCGTTGCGGCCGTTGCGGACGGTGTACGTCACCACGACCTTGCCGCCGACGTAGCCGGGGCTGGGCTGGGCCCGCACGGTGACGGCGGGTCCGGCCGCGGGCGGGGGCGGCAGCGGGGCCGGGGGCCGGGGCGCGGGCGGGCGCGGGGCCGGAGGCGGAGGCGGGGCGGGCGAGGTGGTCGGCGGCGCCGGGGTCGGGGTGGTGGGCTCGGGCGTCGGGGTGGGGCTCGGCGTGGGCGTGGGGCTCGGCGGCGGGACGTCCCGGACGGGGACGGTCGTCGCGGTGGCGTTGTCCGTGGGGTTGGGGTCCAGCACCGCTCCGGTGACCGACCAGCCGAGGGGCTGGTCCCCCGCCGTCACGCCAGTCAGTCGGGCCGTGACGGAGACGGAGGCGCCGGGCGGCAGGGTGCCGAGGTCGCACTGGGGGGCGCCGGGGGCGCAGCTCCCGGCGCCGGTGGTCAGCTCCTCCAGCCGTACGCCGGGCGGGGCGTCGGCGGTGAGCAGGGTGCCGGGCGACGGCGAGGGGCCCCGGTTGGTGACGGTGACCGTCACCTCGGTGGAGGAGCCGACCTCCACCTCGGGTCCGGTGGACGGGGCGGTCAGCTTCAGGTCGACCGACTGCTGGTAGGCGGGCTCCTTCTGGCGTCCGGCGTGGCCGTCGATCAGGGGGGTCAGCTCGCCGGAGGCCAGGTCGAGGACGGAGAGCCGTTCGAGCGAGGTGCCAGCGGCGGTGCGGCGCGAGCTCAGGACGAGCCGGCCGCCGTCCGGCGACCAGGCGACGTCGCGCGGCTGGTAGGGGCCGGTCCGGGTGATGTCGGGGATCTCCTGGTCGCAGCCGTCGGGGTTGTCCCGCTGGATGGAGGGCAGCACGACCCGGCAGCCGCCGCCGCGCAGCGGCTTGACGAGGACGCCGGTGCGCTCCTCGGTCGTGCCACCGTCCTCCTTGCGGTTGAAGGCGACCTTCGTGCCGTCCGGGGAGAACGCGGGGCTGTCGTCGACGACCTCGCACGCGCCGGGGCAGATCGTGGTGCTGAGGTCGTACTGCCGGTCGAGGGCGCCGATCGGCGCCACCCAGATGTGCTTGTTGTCACCGGTGCCGTTGATGACCTGTTCGCGGGTGAAGGCGAGGTGGACGCCGTCGGAGGACCAGGCCGGCTGGGCGTCGCCGTCCGCCTGCCCGCCCCCGGGCGGCCGGATCTCGTCGAGGATCGCGCCCGAGGCGAGGTCGGCGATGAGGATCCGGCTCGTCCGGGCCGGCACGCCCGGCGTGGCGCCGGGCGAGCTCCGGGTGAACGCGATCCTGGTCCCGTCCGGCGAGAGGGCCGGGTCGGTGTCCCAGTCGGCCGGGCCGCGCCCGGCGAGCGGGAGCGCCTCGGGGTTCGAGCCGTCGGCGTCGACCGTCCAGATCCGTTCGACCCGCCGACCGTCGATGTTCTCGAACCGGGTGACGACGATGCGGAGGCCGTCCGGGGTGTAGGTCTGCCGCTCGGTCCACGGGTCGTGACCCTCCGACGGGTCGAAAAGGTAGTCGCGCGTCGAGTCGGTGCGGGCCTTCGGGTCCTCCGTGAGGATGGTGAGGCCCAGGTCGCGGGGGTCGGAACCGTCCTGCCGGACGTCCTGGAGCGTGACGACGGACGCGGCCTGCACGTCGCCGTCCGGGGAGGGGGTGATCCGGGGGACGACGACGGTCGCGTCGGGGGCGTACCAGGTGGGCGGCCCCACCGCGCGGTCCTCCTTGACCAGTTGTTCCGGCCTCTCGTCCACGAACGCGGTGACCCGGTAGACGTGGTCGAACTTCTCGCAACTGCAGTCCTGGTAGTAGGGGCTGAGGAAGACCAGGTCCTCGCCGTCGGGCAGCCAGGAGGGCGAGCGGGTGCCCCACTTCTGCTCCTGCACGACGCCGGCCAGCAGTTCCCGGTCGGTCCCGATGCCCTGGGTGGCCCGCAGACGGCCGGCGTTCTGGGCGTTCGGGTCGGATGTGACGGTGAGGGTGTACGCGACGAGGTCCCGGCGGGCGTCGTCGTCGACCGGGTTCCAGGAGGGCTCGGTGGCGTCGCCGATCGGCCCGTCGCCCTTCGGCCCGTCGCTGATCCGGGTCTGCGGGCCGCCTGCGACGGCCCGCGTGTAGATCTGCCGTCCGAGGATCGGGTCGCCGTCGGCGGAGTACGCGATCCGCCGGCCGTCCGGGGAGTAGGTCGGGGACTCCTCGTTGGCGAGGGTGTAGGTCAGGCGGCTCAGGCCCGAGCCGTCGACGCCCACCGACCACAGCTCGCGCTGGACCGTTCCGCCGGGTCCGCGTTCGGCCGAGTCGAAGACGACCGTCCGGCGGTCCGGGGAGAGTTCCGGGTGGGCGGCGTCCCGGTCGGTGGTGAGCCGGCGCACCGCCCCGTCCGCGTCGCGCACGTACACCTGGGGGCGGGCGCTGTCGCGCAGGCTGGTGAAGACCAGGAGGTCGCCGCGGGCGGAGGGGTCCTGGTCGTAGTGGGCGGGGCCGTCGGCGAACAGCGCGTCGGTGGTGTCCGCGCCGTTGGCCCGGCCCAGGCTGCGGTGTTCGGTGCCGGCGAAGGCGACGCGCCCGGCCGGCAGCGGCTCGGCCTCCGCGGCCAGCGCCGTGGCGCCCGGCGGGGCCGCGGCGGAACCGACCGCCAGCAGCGGGACCAGCAGCAGCACCGCTCCGATGAGTCGGCCCAGCCTGGAATGTCCTGCCGGGCCAGCAGTGCCGGTCACGGCCCACCTCACAATTCGTCTCACAGTTCGTCGACAACGCTCCACCGACCAGCATCACCCCGCGCGGGGGCCGGGAACAGGCCGCGAGTACCCCCGGTGGGGGAAGGGACCGCTGCCCTTTGCGGCAACCGCCCCCGCCGCCCGGTCCCCCGCCCGCCGCGACCGTCGTACGCGGCCGCGCCGGGACCGGCCCCGACCCCGGCATGAGGCGGGGTCAGATCAGCCCGTGCCGCATCGCGTAGCCCACCGCGTGGGCGCGGTTGCGCAGGTCGAGGCGGGTCGCCACCTCGTGCAGCACGTTCTTGACGGTGCGTTCGGAGTACGAGGTCTTCTGGGCGATCTCCGCGGTGTCGTACCCCTCCGACACCAGGCGGATCATCTCCGCCTCCCGCGCCGTGAGGGTGGAGAGGGTGAGCCCGCGGGGGTCCAGGACCGTGCGCTGGAGCGAGCTGACGTGGTCGAGGAGCTTGCCGAGCAGGTCGCCCGGCAGGACGCCCTCCCCGTTGGCCATCGCCTTGACCAGGTGGACGAGCCGGTCCTGGTCGGCCTCCCCGCGCCGGAGCACGGCGGCGACGCCGCACTCGATCATCGTCTGGAGCGCGCCCGACTCGAAGTACCCGACCACGAGGCCGGTGCGGGTGGAGGTGTTGCGCTGGAGGCGGTGCAGGAGCTGCACGGTGGGCTCGTCCACCATGTCCACCACCACCAGGGAGACCTGGGCGTCGTCCGCCTCGTCCTCCGGCAGCAGTTCTATCTCCGGGCGCACCCGCAGCTGGTGGGTCATGCCGGTCTGCAGGATCAGGTCCTCCGCGTACACCGCCACGGAGACCCGCTCCCCGGAAGCGCCGCCCGAGGCCACCGCCGCCCGGCGCCGCGGCGCGTCGGCCCTGCGGTACTGGCCGCCCACGGCCACGCCGTTCCTGCTTCCTGTGGTCATCGTCATCGTTCCCTGCCCGTTCTTCCGTAGTGCTGGTGCCCGGTGTGCCTGGTGTCGTCCGTGTCGTCCGTGTCGTCCGCCGGTCCCCGGGCAGGGGGCGCGCGCTCGGCGGGGGGGCGCGAGGGCACCTCGGCGACGGGCCCGCGGGGCAGCACCCGTGCCCGTTCGTTGCCCTCGCGTCTCTGCTGCCGGGCGGGGCGCGCGGCCTACCGTCGCACCGTGACCACAACTGCCGAACTCGAAGGCCCCTCGGTGACGGTGTCGCCGGGCGCCACCGCGACCACCACCCTGACCGTGCGCAACGACGGCGACATCGTCGAGGCGTACACGCTGGAGGTGGTCGGCGACTGCGCCGCGTGGAGCACCGTCGAGCCGGCACGCGTGTCGCTGTATCCGGGCACCTCCGAGACGGTGGTCCTCACCTTCGCCCCGCCCCGCTCCCACGAGGTCCGGGCGGGCGAGATCCCGCTGGCCGTGCGCGTACTGCCCGCGGAGCGCCCCGAGTCGGCGGTGGTGCCCGAGGGCACGGTGACCGTCGAGCCCTTCCACGAGTTGCGCGCGGACCTGGAACCGCGCCGCCGCCGGGGATGGCGCGGCGCCCGCTACCGGGCCGCGGTGCAGAACAAGGGGAACACCGCGGTCGAGGTCGCCCTCGCCGGCAGGCAGGACGGGGAGGAGCTGCGGCTGGCCTTCGCCCCGGAGACGCACCGCCTGGAGCCCGGCGAGTCGGCGGAGACCGCGCTGCGGGTGCGCGCCCAGAAGCTGATCTGGTTCGGTGAACCGGTCGCCTGGCCGTTCGAGGTCGAGGCGACCGAGGTCGGGGAGGCCGAGGCGCGCCCGGACGAGCCCGTCGCCCGACCCGAGCCGCTGGCCGGGGAGTTCGCCCAGGTCCCGATCCTGCCCAAGTGGCTGCTGATCGTGTTGGCCGTGCTGATCGCCCTGGTGGTCGCCTGGTTCGCGCTGGTCCGCCCGGCCATGAAGAGCACGGCGGACCAGGCGGTGGCCGAGGCCGCGCAGGAGGAGACCGCACGCGCCGAGGAGCAGGGCGCGGTCGCGCCGGGCGCCGGGGGCGAACCGGCGGGCGGTCAGGGGACCGGCCCGGACGGTCAGGGCGCGACCGCGGGCGCCGGCACGGGCGGCTCCGGACCGGCCGGCGCCGGACCGGGCGGCGGCACGGGCGGGAGCACCGGCGTCGGGGGCGGCGGTCAGCAGACCTCCGAGACCATCGTCGTGAAGACGGACGCCGGGAGCCAGAACGCGAAGAACTACCGGGTCCCGGCCGGGAAGGTGTTCAACGTGACCGACATCGTGGTGGCGAACTTCCAGGGCGACGAGGGGGTGCTGACGATCTCGTTCGGGCAGCGCACGATCACCACCATCGCTCTGGAGACCTTCCGCAACCAGGACTACCACTGGGTCACTCCCATTCAGGTTCCCGAGAACACCACCGTCAACGCGTCCGTCACCTGCGCCAAGCCGGGCACGCCGGCGACCGGCACGCAGGCCGCCGGTTGCCATCAGCTCCTCAATGTCAGCGGTGTGCTGAGCGATCTTCCGCGGCCGTAAGGGCTTTTCCGCACCCTGCCGGGTGAGAGGACAGCAAAATAACGCCCGTAAGGAAACGCGGCGTGCCGGAAGATGGCGGATTCGCCCTCCCGGCCACGCCGAGGGTCCGCACGCCCTGCGGGCTCCCCGGGCGCCGGCAGTGCGGGCAGAATATCCGCTTCCGCCGAGCCCTCTCACGAACGGGCCTGATCAGGACGGGTACTGGCGGTCCCACGGATCGCCGCGGCCGACCCCTCCGGGGGCGGCCGCACCGGCTCCGCCCGTAGGGAATCGTCCGATTCGCCCCGTCACCCCGGTGCATTCTGGCCGAATCGCACCAGCCCGCCGCGATTCCCGGCCGCTCTCGACGGAATCAGGCCGCCTCGGGTTCACCGGGAAAAAAGAGATACCGAACACACCGGGTCCGCGACGCCCTCGCCCACAATCCCGGCGAATCCCTCGACGGCGGTCCGACGGGGACCAGTCGGCGTAACCCGTTCTTCTTCCCTTCTTCGCCCGGACCGTGGTGAACGCGGGCCTTGTGCGGTGAATGCGGGGAAACGGCGGGGGCCCGCGGGGGCAGTGATCCACCGCGTCCGGGTGCCCGGAAAGGCAGCGGCGCTGCCCCGCGTCCAGGACCCTGGGGCCTACTCTCCGACCGCGCCGCCGGTCGAGACTGGGCGGTGATCGGATGTCCGTCCAGAAGGAGCGAGTATGCCGTCGTACCTCACCCCCGGTGTTTACGTGGAGGAGGTGCAGTCCGGAGCGCGGCCCATCGAGGGAGTCGGCACCGCGGTCGCAGCCTTCGTCGGCTTCGCCGAGAGCGGTCCGTTCCACCAGCCGACGCTGGTGACCAACTGGGACCAGTACGTCCAGACGTTCGGCACGTTCACCGCCGACACCTACCTGGCGCACTCCGTCTACGGCTACTTCGCCAACGGCGGCGGCGCGGCCTACGTCGTGCGGATCGGCGGCCCCGCGCAGGACGCGTCGGAGGGCTCCTCCCCGGCGGCCGTCGACCCGGCGCCGGTCGCGCTCGGCGGGTTCCTGGTCTCCGCGAAGCCCGGCGCGGGCGCCGACCTCTCCGTCGAGGTCGCCGACGCCGAGGGCGAGAACCCTCCGGAGGACCGGTTCCGCCTGCTGGTGCGGCAGGCCGGCAAGGTCGTGGAGACGTACGACGTCTCCACCCGCAAGAACGTCAAGGGCTACCTGGTCACCCAGACCCGCGACTCCCGGCTCATCCAGGTGGCCGAGCAGCCCGGCACGGCCCAGAGCCGCCCCGAGAAGCAGTCCGTCGCCCTCGCCCCCGCCGCGCCCGCCGCCGCTCCGGGTTCCGGCGTGGCACGGCTGAACCCCTCCGAGTACGTGGGCGACGCCTCCGCGCGCACCGGGTTCGCGGGCTTGGAGGCGATCGACGAGATCACCATGGTCGCCGTCCCGGACCTGATGAGCGCCTACCAGCGCGGGGACATCGACGCCGAGGGCGTCAAGACCGTGCAGCTCGCCGTCATCTCGCACTGCGAGCAGATGGGCGACCGGGTGGCGATCCTGGACACCCCGCCCGGCATGAACGCCCAGCGCGTACGTACCTGGCGCAACGACGACGCCGGTTACGACTCGCGCTACGCCACCCTCTACTACCCGTGGGTCAAGGTCTTCGACCCGGCGGCCGGCCGCAACGCCCTGGTCCCGCCGAGCGGTCACGTCGCCGGCGTGTGGGCGCGCAGCGACGGCGAGCGCGGCGTCCACAAGGCCCCCGCCAACGAGGTCATCCGCGGCGCGGTGGACCTGGAGATCCGCCTCAGCAAGGGCGAGCAGGATCTCCTCAACCCGATCGGCGTCAACTGCGTACGGGCCTTCCCCGGTCGCGGCATCCGCATCTGGGGCGCGCGCACCCTCTCGTCCGACCCGGCCTGGCGCTACCTCAACGTGCGCCGCCTCTTCAACTACCTGGAGGAGTCCATCCTCCTGGGCACCCAGTGGGTGGTGTTCGAGCCGAACGACGACCGCCTCTGGTCGAGCATCCGGCGCAACGTCACCGCCTTCCTCACCGAGGAGTGGCGCCGGGGCGCGCTGTTCGGCCGCACGGCCGAGGAGGCGTTCTACGTCCGCTGCGACCGGAGCAACAACCCCCAGGAGTCGATCGACCTCGGTCAGGTCGTCTGCGAGATCGGGGTCGCCCCGGTGAAGCCCGCGGAGTTCGTGGTCTTCCGCCTCTCGCAGTTCTCCGACAGCACCAGCCTCGTCAACGAGTGACCTTCCCGGTCCTCCCCCACCAGCGGAACAGGTGACACACAGTCATGGCAGAGGGCGACGCTCTTTCCACCCACATATTCGGCGTGCAGCTCGGCGGCTATCTCGTGGAGTCCATCCAGGAGATCAGCGGCATGACCGTCGAGGAAGAAGTCGTCGAGGTCCGCCAGGTGACCGCCGACGGCAAGCAGATCATCCGCAAGCAGCCGGGCGCGCGCCAGGCGGGCGAGGTGACGATCACCCGCGGACTCGACAAGAGCAGCGAGTTCACCACCTGGATCAAGGAGACGCTCAACAACGGCGCGGTCGACACGGCCCGCCAGAACCTCACGATCGAGATCAAGGACTCGACCGGCGAGACCGTCCGGCGCATCCAGCTCATGCAGGGCTGGGCCAGCAAGTGGGAGGGCCCCGCGCTGAAGGCGGGCGAGTCCAGCGCCGCGACCGAGACGGTGACCATCACCTTCGAGGAGATCGTGGTCGAATGAGGCGCAGGACCGTTACGTCGGGCGGGCTGGACGAAGTCCTCGACAGCCTCGCCGCCGCGCCCGCCGCACGCGAGGAGGGCGCGGCGCCCGCGCCGGCCCCGGCCCGCTCCCGCGAGCGGGAGACGTTGCAGACGGAGTTCGCCTTCGAGCTGCCGCGCGGCTACGTCGACGACGAGGGCCAGGTGCACCGCCACGGCTCGATGCGGCTCGCGACGGCACGGGACGAGCTGCGCCCGCAGATCGACCTGCGGGTGAAGGAGAACCCGGCGTACCTGTCCGTGGTGCTGCTGAGCCAGGTCATCACCCGGCTCGGCTCCATCACCGACGTGCACGCCGGGGTGGTCGAGCGGATGTACGCGACCGACGTGGCGTTCCTCCAGGACTTCTACCGCCGGATCAACAGCGAGGGCCACACGCACGCCGCGGTGACCTGCCCGCTGTGCCACGGCTCGTTCGAGGTGGACCTCTCGGGTGGGCGCCTGGGGGAATCGTGACGTACGCGCTTCCCCGGCTGCGGGAGGAGATCGCGTACGTCGCCTACCACTTCCATTGGCAGCGTGAGGACATCCTCGACCTCACCCACGGCGAGCGTCAGCAGTGGGTGCGGGAGATAGCGCGGATCAACACCCGCGTCAACGAAGGCGGGTGATCGTGTGGGCTTCGGGGACTTGTTCCGCCGGGCGGATCGGCGACGGCCCGACGCACCCCCGCGGGACGGCGAGGGGGGCGGGGCCGCCGGATCGGCCGCCGCTCCCTCCGCCGTGCCCGACGCCGGGTCCGGGGACGGGCCCGCTGCGGGCGGCGGCTGGGACGGCGGTTGGCGGCGGGTCGCCCCGCCCGCGATGACGGTCGCCCGGTCCTCGATCGGGGTCAGCGACGGGCTGCGCTTCCGCTCCCAGCTCGCCTCGTGGCAGAACCCCGCCCTCGGCGGGGAGCTGGGCCACGCCGTGCTGCCCTCGGCCCCGGTGGGCCTCATCCACGGGGTCGCCCGTCCGGGGAGCGCGCGCACCGCGGCCCCCGGTGGGCCGCTGCTGCTGCGCGCGGTCCGGCCGCAGGGCGACGCGGGGGCGGATCCGGCCCCGGAGCCGCCCGGCGCCGCGCGCCAGGGGGCCGGGCCGGTGGTCCAGCGGTCGAGCCGTTCGGCGGCCGGCCCGTCCTCGGGGACGACCCGCGCCTCGGGCCCGTCCGCGTCTTCGGGGACGGGCCGCGCCTCGGGCCCTTCCGCGCCGGCGGGGGCGGACGCTTCCGGTTCCGGTTCCTCTTCGTCTCGCTCCGGTGGGCCGTCAGCGCCTTCCCGTACGCGTACGGCGACCGCTTCCGGGTCCGCCGGGCCCGGCAACAGCCGGACGACGGGCGCGAACACGGGCGCGTCGGCCTCGCGTACCGGGCGGCCGACTTCCGCTTCGCCTTCGCCTTCAGCATCCGCTTCCGCTTCTCCTCCTGCTTCCGCTTCCGCTTCCGCTTCCGCTTCTGCTTCCGCTTCTGCTTCTGCTTCCGGCGAGCGGGTCCGGCCCGCCGCTGTCCGTCCACAGCGGACCGCCCCGCCCCTGACCGTCGCCCGGCGTCCGGCGATGACGCTGCGGCGGATACCGGCGCTCCCGCCCGCACCGCCCACCGCCGCCCCCGCCGCTTCCGCCACGGCCACCGGCGCTTCCGCCACGGCCACCGTGCAGCGGGCCTCGGGCGGTCGCGGCGCCCCGGACCCGGCAACTCCCCCGGCGACGCGCGGCGGCGACGGCGCCGCGCGGCCCTCCGCCGGCCCCACGCCCCCCGGCCCCGGCGCTGCCGCCGAGACGGTGCGCCCCGCCCTGGGCAAGCCCCTGCGCGAACTGCCCGCCGGAGCCGTGCCGTCCGGTCCCACTCCGCCTGCCCCGGCCCCGACCCGGCCCGCCGAGATGCCGGTGCTCCAGCGCCGCCCGTCCGACCCGGCGGCGCAGGCGGCCCATCAGCCGGCCCACCAGCCGCAGCCCCCGGAACGGCGGCAGGCCCCGCAGCCCCCGCAGGCCCCGTCCCGGACGGCGCGCCCCTCGGGGCCGCCCCCGCCACCTTCCGCCCCGGCGGCCGTGCCCCCGGCCTCGGCCCCGGTCCAGCGCACGAGCGCCGCCGCGCCCGCCGGCCCCTCCGCCTCGTCGGGGCCCGAGACTGCCGGAGCCCGCGCCCGTACCCACGGCGGGATCGGCGCGCCGCTGGCCTCGCTCCCGCCGACCGCCCGACCCACCCCGCACGCACCGCTGCTCGGGGACCGCCGTCCCGGCGGCGGACCGCAGAGCGCCGCCCCCGGCCCCGCCGCCCCCGCGCCCTCCGCGACCGCCGCCCCGGCGGGCGGGTCCGCGCCGATGCCGGTGCGGGCGGCGTCCGCCGGGCCCTCGGCGTCCCCGTCCGGCCCCGCGTCCGTACAGCGCGCGGCGGCCCCCGGTCGGGCCGGGGCGCGGCCCGGCACCGCTCCCCGTACGCCCCAGGCCCCCACCGCTCCCCTGCCGCCGGTGCCCGTCCGGCCGATCGCCCCGGACCGGCGGGCGGCGCACGCCTCCGGCGGGACGCCGACGCCCGCCGTCCAGCGGTCCCGGACGCTGCTCTCCGGTCGCACCCTGACCGTCAACACCGGATCCGCCGAAGGCTTCACCGCGCCCCGCACGGCGGCGGGCACGGCCAGGCCCGTGGTGGCGGCCACCTGGCGGCGCGACGCGCGGCAGCCGGGGCCGGGCTCCGCCGACCGGCCGACCGGGGCCCCGCGCCCCACCGACCACCGGACCGCCCAGCCGCCCGCATCGCCGGGGACGTCCGGGCGGGCCCCGTCGCCCGCGCCCCGGCCGCGCGCCGCCCAGCCCGCGCCCCCGCCCCACCGGGGCGGCGGCGGTCCCCGGCCCGCGAGCCAGGGCCCCGCGCCCGGCGACGCCGTCCAACGTGCCGTACACGCGACCCCCGCGCCCCGGACCACCAGCGGCGACGCCCCGGCGGCCGAGGTCCCGCGCGGCGGCGGCCCCGACGCCCGGACGCCCCGAGGCGAACGCGGCGGCGGCCGCCGGTCCGCCGCCGCACCCGCCGTACCCGCCGCACCGCGCACCTCGGCCGGCGGCGTCCTCCAGCGATTCGTCCAGCGTTCGGCGCGGCGGACCACGCCCGCGCCCACCGCGCCGGGCCCCACCCCGCCCGCCGGGCCGTCGGCGTCCGTGGCGCGGCCGTCGCCGGCCCCGTCGTCCGGTACCGCCCCCGCGTCCCGTCCCTCCGCCGCCCCGACCGCCCCGGCCGCGCCCCCAGCGCGGCCCGTTCCGGTCGTACGGCCGCATCCGCCGGCATCGGCGACGCCGTCGGCCACCGCCGTACCGGTGCAGCGGTCGGCGATGCCCGTCGCGCCCGGTCCCGCGGGGCCGCCGGTCTCCGGTCCGACGCCCGGCGGCGACGCGGCCTTCGGGACCCCGCCCGCCCTCTCCGTACGGGTGCCGCCCCGCGCCCCCACCGCTCCGCCGAGCGGCACGGCGGCGAACGGCTCCCCCACCAGCGGTTCCACCGCACAGGCCGTCCAACGGGCGGCGGCCGCCGGGATCAGCGGGGTGCCCGTCCGCGCCGTCCCGGCCGGGCCCGTCCAGCGGGCCGGCGGCGGCACGCCGGCCGCCGCCCCGGCCGCCCCGGACCCGCCCGCGGGCAACCGGCTCACCGGCGCGGACATGGAGGAGCTGGCCCGGCGGCTCATCGACCCGGTGAGCCGGCTCATCCGCGCCGACCTGCGCCGGGGGCGCGAGCGGGCCGGCCGGTTGCACGACGGCCGCCGCTGACGCCGGACCGCCCCCGCCCCGCACCGCACCGCCCGTACGACGGACAGCAGAGAAGACGAGAAGCGCATGACGGACAACATCTTCGCGACGAGCGTGTTCTTCACGCTCGCGATCGGCGGGAGCGACCTGGGCTCGTTCCACACCTGCTCGGGCCTCGGGGCCGAGGTGGAGATGGAGACCTACGCCGAGGGCGGCAACAACGGCTTCACCTGGCAGCTTCCGGGGCGGATCACCTGGTCCAACATCACGCTGACCCGTCCGGTCACCGCCGACTCGGCCAAGATCACCCGGTGGTTGAACGAGACCATGCGGCGGGTCGAGCCGAAGGACGGCGAGATCGTGGCGCTCCGCCCGGACCGCACCCGGATCATCAGTTGGCAGGTGCAGGGCATCGTGCCGGTGCGCTGGCAGGGGCCGTCCTTCGACCCGGCCGACTCCCAGGCCGCGATCGAGACGCTGGAGATCGCCCACCACGGGCTGGAGGCGTCCTGACCGCCCGCCTCGGCCCCGCAGAGGGCCGGGCAGACACCGGCAGCACGAGAGAGAAGGAAGGAGGAACGCCATGTCACCCGCTGTCCGCGCCAGCCGCGCCCGTGCCCAGTTGACCATCATGGAGCCGCCCTCGACCGTCGGCGCCAAGCCGGGCGGCACGCTCGCCCGGCTCACGTTGCAGTTCAACCCGGCGCAGTTGTCGCTCAGCAAGAGCACCGAGTGGCGGCGCACCCCGTCCCGGATGGCCGGCCAGTCCGCGCTCCCCGAGTTCGTCGGCAGCGGGCCCCGGTCCCTGTCGCTGGAGGTGTTCCTCGACGCCACGGCCACCCACGACAACTCCGTGGAGAAGGCGGTGGAGCAGTTGATGACGGCCTGTGTGCCGACCCCGAGCAGCCTGGCCCGCAAGACGCCCGCCAGCCCGTGGGTGCGGTTCGACTGGGGAACGTCGAAGACGACCTCGTTCGACGGGGTGCTCTCCAACCTCTCCGTCGCCTACAGCCTGTTCGACGTGGACGGGAAGCCGCTGCGCGCCACCTGCTCGCTCTCCATCGAGGAGGCGAGCGTCGACCCGGCCGGCCAGAACCCCACGTCGGGGTCGCTGGAGGCGCGGCGCACCCACCGGGTCGTGGCCGGGGACAGCCTGCCGCTGCTGGCCTGGCGGGAGTACGGCGACGCCACCGCCTGGCGTGCCATCGCGGAGGCCAACGGCATCGACGACCCGATGCGGTTGACGCCCGGCACGGAGCTGCTCGTGCCGGCACGGGACGAGCATGTCGCGGAGGTGGCCCCGTGACCGGCAAGGCGCCCGGCCGCTCCTTCGCCGCCGACCCGATCGTCGAGGCGCCGAACGAACTGCCGGCCGCCTGGGCCGCCCAGTTGGTGAGCTGCGTCGTCGACGAGAACGTCGGCCTGCCGGACGCCGCCGTGCTCACGTACCGGGACCCGGACCACAAGCTGCTGACGGCGACCGGCATCACCATCGGCATACCGCTGAAGATCTCCGTGGTCACCGTGCAGGAGCGGGCGCGCGAGCGGCTGTTCACCGGCGAGGTCACCGCGGTCGAGCTGGACAGCGACACCACCGGCTCGTTCACGGTGGTCCGGGCGTTCTCCAAGGCGCACCGCCTCCAGCGCGGCCGCAAGGTGGCGGCGTTCCGGAACATGAAGACCGCCGACATCGTCCGCAAGGTCGCCGCCGACGCCGGCCTGACCTGCGGACGGGTGGAGGCCGCGCCCATCACGTACAAGCAGCTCACCCAGCCGAACGTCTCGGACTGGGAGTTCCTCCAGCACCTGGCGGCCGAGAGCGGGGCGGTCGTGCGGGTGGACGACAAGGGCCTGCTCCAGTTCGTGAAACCGAAGCCCGCCTCCTCGGCCCCCTCGCCCACGACGCCGGCGGCCCGCGACCCGAGGGTGCTGGAGTACGGGAACAACCTGCTGGCCCTGCGCGCGGTGCTGACCGGCGCGGACGGGGCGGACAGCGTCGAGGTGCGCGGCTGGAACGTCGAGACGAAGACGCGGCTGGTGGCCCGGCACCAGGCCGTCCGCAGCACCACCGTCACGCCGGGAATGAGCCCGTCCCTGGCGGCGAAGGCGTTCGGCGCCAACGCGCGGACGACGATCGCCGACACGCCGTACCGGACGCAGGCGGAGACCACCGCCGTGGCCGGTGCGCTCGCCGCCTCCGTCAGCTCCGGCTTCGGGGAGATCGAGGCGGTCGCCCTGGGCAACCCGCGCCTGCGCGCGGGCGAGCCGGTGGCCCTGGGCAACGTGGGGCCCGCCTTCTCCGGCCGCTACACGGCGACCGCCGCGCACCACGTCCTCGAACCGAACGGCGGCTACCGCACCACGGTCCTCGTCAGCGCCTCGCCCGACCGCTCGCTGGCCGGGCTGTCCGGCGGTTCGAGCGCCCCCGCGCGGGGGTCGCGGATGCCGGGCCTGGCGATCGGGGTGGTCACCGACATCCGCGAGGAGGGCCGGGGGCAGCGGGGCTGGGTGCGGCTGAGGTTCCCGTGGCTCGACGACACGTACGTCACCGACTGGGTCCGTACGGTGCAGTGGGGCGGCCAGGGCGGCGGCGGGGTCTTCAGCCCCGAGGTCAACGACGAGGTGCTGGTCGGGTTCGAGCAGGGGCTGCTGGACAGCCCGTACGTGCTCGGGGGCCTCTACAACGGGGTCGACAAGCCCTCGCCGCACGACGTCCCCCTCGTCGACCCGACCAGCGGCAAGGTCAACCGCCGCTCCCTGGTCTCCCGCAAGGGCAACCGGCTGGAGCTGCTGGACGCCCCGCGCGGCCCCTCCGGCGTACGGCTCGCCACCGGAGACAAGCGGCTCGACGTCGTGCTGGACGAGAAGCGGGGCGAGATCACGCTGACCGTGAAGGCGCGCGGCGGCACCCGCGCGCTCAGCTCGGTGACGGTGTCCGCCTCGGGCATCACCCTCGACGCCGGGACCGGCGACGTGGACATCCGGGGCCGCTCGGTGACCGTCAACGGCAAGACGGGGGTCACCGTCGACGGCGGGCTGCTCGCCGTGCTCAAGGCCAGGCTCATCCGGATCAACTGACCCGCCCCCGCCCTCCCTTCCATCCCCTCCATCCCCCGCTCACCCGCCCACCGCAAGGAGAACCCCGCTCATGCCCCCCGCAGCCCGCACGGGCGACAGCACCGCCCACGGCGGCGTCATCGGCACCCCGCCACCGGGTGCGGTGGCCGTCGCCACCGTGCTGATCGGCGGCCGGCCCGCGGCCGTCGCCGGGAGCCTCCACGTGTGCGTCGTCCCCCCGCACGCCGCGCTCGGACCGGGGAACGTGATCCTGCCCAACCCGGCCGCCGCGGTCACCGGGCAGGTGCTCATCGGCGGGCTGCCCGCCGCCCGGATGCGGGACACCACCACCTGCGGCGCGCCCATCCTGACCGGCGCGCCCAACGTCCTGATCGGGGGCCCGCTGTGAGCGGCGACGGATTCATCGGACGCGGCTGGGGCTTCCCGCTGCGGACCGGCCCGACCGGCGGCATCGCCCTGGTCGAACGGGACCGGGAGATCGAGGAGGCGATCGGCCTCGTCCTCGGGACCGCGCCGGGCGAGCGGCCGATGCGCCCGGAGTTCGGCTGCGGCATCCACGACTACGTCTTCGCGCCGGGCGACGGGGCGACGGCCGGGCGGATCGCGCACGAGGTCCGCACCGCCCTGGAGCGGTGGGAGCCGCGGATCGAGGTGACGGACGTGGCGATCGCGTTCGACGCGATCGAGGAGGGCACGCTCTACATCGACGTGCACTACACCGTGCGGGCCACGAACGACCTGCGCAACCTCGTCTTCCCCTTCTACACGATCCCCTCCGAGGGGTCGGCCGAGGCGGCTCGGGAATCGGGAGTGCTCTGATGGCCCTGCCTTCGCCCAACCTGGACGACCGGCGTTTCCAGCAGCTCGTCGACGAGGCCAAGCGGTACGTCCAGCAGCGCTCCCCGGAGTGGACCGACCACAACGTGTCGGACCCCGGCGTCACGCTCATCGAGACGTTCGCGTACATGGTCGACCAGTTGCTGTACCGGTTGAACCGGGTGCCCGACAAGAACTACGCGGCCTTCCTCGACCTGCTGGGCCTCACCCTGTTCCCGCCGACCGCGGCGCGGGCCGAGGTCGACTTCTGGCTCTCCGCGCCGCAGCCGGAGACCGTGCTCCTGCTCGCGGGCACCGAGGTCGCCACGGCGCGCGGGGAGGCGGAGGAGCCGGTGGTGTTCGCCACCTCCGAGGAGCTGCCGATCGTGCCGAGTTCGCTGGTCCGGCTGGTGACCGCGCCGGTCTCGGGCGAGCAGACCGACCGGACCGCGCCGCTCGGCGCGGGCAAGGACATCCCGTGCTTCCAGGCCCGCCCGGAGCCGGGCGACGCCCTGCTGTTCGGGCTGCCCACGGCGGTGCCCCGGTGCATCGTCGCCGTGCGCCTGGACAGCCGGGTGGAGGGCGTGGGCGTGGACCCGCGCCAGCCGCCGCTGGTGTGGGAGGCGTGGGACGGGGCGCGCTGGGCGGCGTGCGCGACGGGCACCGACAGCACCGGCGGGCTGAACCGGCCGGGCGAGGTCGTCGTGTTCGTCCCGGCCGGGCACACCGCGTCGGTGGTGGCGGGGACCCGTGCGGGGTGGCTGCGGTGCCGGGTCACCGCCCCCGAGCCGGGCCAGCCGTTCTACTCCGAGTCGCCGACGATCCGCGAGGCCGAGGTCTTCACCGTCGGCGGCACGGCCCCCGTGGAACACGCCGAGGCCGTCCTCGACGTCCCCCTCGGGGTGTCCGAGGGCGTCGCCGGGCAGCGGTTCCCGGTGAGCCGGGTCCCGCTGCTGCTGGACGGCGAACCGCCCGTCGTCGAGGTGTCGACCGACGACGGCTGGCAGGTCTGGACGCCCGTCGAGCACTTCGGCGCGTCCCGGCCGGGCGACCGGCACGTGCGGATCGACGCCGTCTCCGGCGAGTTCGTGTTCCCGCCGGAGGTGCGGGAGCCGGACGGGACGATGCGCGTGTACGGCGCGGTGCCCGAGAAGGGGGCGCAGCTCCGCGTCCCGCGCTACCGGACCGGCGGCGGGGCTGCTGGGAACGTCGCCCGCGGGGCCATCAGCGTGCTGCGCAGCTCGGTGCCGTACGTGGCGGGCGTCCACAACCGCGAGGCCGCCGCCGGCGGGGTGGACGGCGAGAGCGTGGAGAGCGCGAAGGTGCGCGCGCCCACCATCCTGCGCGTCCAGGAGCGGGCGGTGACGGCCGAGGACTACGAGGTCATCGCGCGGGAGGCCGCGCCCTCCCTGCGCCGGGTGCGGTGCCTGCCCGCCGTGGCGGGCGAGGGCGGTGCGGTGCGGATGCTGGTGGTGCCGGACGCGGTCGCCGACGTGGACGGCCGGCTCCGGTTCGAGCAGTTGATCCCCTCGGACGCCGTGCTCGCGGCGGTCACCGCCCGGCTCGACGAACGGCGGCTGGTCGGGACCCGGTTGGTCGTGGAACCGCCCGCCTACCAGGGCGTCACGGTCGTCGCCCGGCTGGTGGCGGCCGCCGCCGACGTGGACCGGGTGCGCGCCGAGGCGCTGGAGGCGCTGTTCCGCCACATCGACCCGTTGCGGGGCGGGGCGGACGGCGCGGGGTGGCCGTTCGGCAGGCCGGTGCAGTACGGAGAGATCTTCGCGGTGCTCCAACAGGTGGAGGGCGCCGGGCTGGTGGAGGAGGTCCGGCTGTTCCCCGCGGACCCGATCACCGGGCGGCGCGGTGCGGCGGTGGACCGGATCGACGTGGCGCCGGGGGCGCTGGTCTTCTCCCACCAGCACCAGGTGGTCGTCACCGCGGGCGGGGCCGGTGAGGGCGCGTGAGGGCCTCGGTGCCGGGGCTGCCCAGCCGCTACCCGATCGGCGGGCTGCTGCCCGCGCTGTACGCGGACGACGACCTCGCCCAGCGCTTCACGGCGGGCCTGGACACGGTGCTCGCCCCGGTCCTGTCCACGCTGGACAACCTGCCCGCCTACCTGGACCCGGCGCTGGCCCCGGCCGACTTCCTGCCCTGGCTGGCGTCCTGGGTGGGCGTCGAGGCCGATCCGGCGTGGCCGGTGGAGCTGCGCCGGGCCGTCGTCGCCCGCGCCGTCGAGCTGCACCGGTGGCGCGGCACCCGGCGCGGTCTCGTCGAGCACCTGCGGCTCTGCTGCCAGGTCCACGCGGACGTCCGGGACGGCGGCGGCGCGACCTGGTCGGCGGCGCCGGGCGCGGCCCTGCCGCCGCCGCCCACCGGTGAACTGTTCGTACGGGTCTGGCCGGTGCGCGAGGGCGCGGCGGTGGACGCGCGCCGCGTCCACGACGTCGTCGCGGCCTCGTGCCCCGTCCACCTCACCAGCCGGGTGGAGGTCCTGCCCGGCCCGCCCGAGGGCTCCCCCCAGCTCGACGAGACAGGAGGCTGACGCGATGCGCTCGTGTCCGGCGTGCGGTACGGCCAACCGCGAGGACGACGACTTCTGCGGGAACTGCGGCGGCTACCTGGGCTGGTCCTCCGAACCGTCCCGGCCGACTGCCGCGCCCGCTCCGGCTCCCGCGCCGGAACCGGTCGCGGAACCGGCGGTTCCGGAACCGGCCGCTGCGGAACCGGCGGCTCCGGAACCGGCCGCGGACCCGACTCCCGCGCCCCTGCCTCCGACTCCGGCTCCGACTCCGACTCCGGAACCGCCCGCACCGCCCGCACCGCCCGCACCGGTACGGGAGTCGGCACCGGAACCGGCCCCGGCCGGGAGGCCGGAACGCGCCGAACCGGCGGCTCCGTCCTCGCCGCCGCCCCCGCCGCGCCCTGCCGCGCCCCCCGCGACGCCCCCGCCCACGCCGCACCACTCGCCCCCCGCGACGCCTCCGCCCACGCCCCGCAACGCGCCGGACGCGGCCCCGCGTGCGAGCGGCACGCCCGCGCGGCGCCGCCGGGAGCCGACCGCGCAGCCCGCGCCCGTACGCCCCGGAGTCCCGTCGTCCGCGCCCGGACCGGCGCCGGACGCGGCCCGACCCGGCGCGGGCGGGCCGGAGCCGGACGAGCCCGTGGGGGCGGTGCAGCCGGCGAAGCCCGTGGCCAGGCGGCCCGTCGTACGGCCCGTGGCGGCGGAGGAGGCGGCGGACGGCCCGCCCTGCCCGTCCTGCGGCGTCCCCAACCTGCCGGAGCGGCGGTTCTGCCGGCGCTGCGCCGCCCCGCTGCGGAGCCGGGAGGCAGTGGCCGCCCTGCCGTGGTGGCGCACGGTGTGGCCGTTCCGGCGCCGGGTGCGACTGCGGTCGGGCCGGGCGCTGCGGCGGATCCTGCTGGTCCTGACGGTGGTCGGGCTGCTCTTCGGGGGCTACCTGCTCCTGCCGCTGGCGCGCTACGTCTACGAGGACGTCCGGGACAAGAGGGGCGGCACGGCGGAGGTCGGCTGCTCGAAGGCGTCCGCGAGCGGGGCGGTCCCCGGCCACCCGGCGGACGCGGCCGTCGACGGGGTGACCAACCAGTACTGGGGCGCGCCCGCGCTCGGCTCGTCGCTGACGTGCTCGTTCACCACGCCGTTCCGGCTGGTGGGCGTGGTGGTGTACTCCGGGGTCTCCACGAAGCCGAAGGAGTTCCGGCAGGGCGCGCGGCCCGTCCGGGCGGAGCTGATCATCCGTACGGCGGGGGGCGGGGTCCACGAGAAGAAGGTGACGCTCAACGACAAGCCCGGACGCCAGGACGTCCGGATGGGCATCAGCGACGTGGTCTCGGTCCAACTGGTCCTGCGGGAGGCCGCCGGGCAGGGAGCGGGGCGGCCGATCGCGGTCGGGGAGGTGGAGTTCTTCCGCCGGACCTGACCGCGCCCGCGCGCACCGGCCGGACCCGGCTCGAACGAGGCCCGGTCCGGCCGGTGCGACCGGTTCCGGCCACGCGGCCGACGCGTCCGATCGACCGGTTCGGCCGGATCCGGCCACTGCCGTCCCAGAGGCCGTGAACCTTCCCGCACGTCCCTCATCTGCGCGGGAGGGTGCGGGGAGTTGGCGGCGATCAGACATTTTCGGTCACGTGTGTCTTCCCTCCGCCCCTGGACCGGAGGTTGACTGTGCCTCGCGCCCGGCGGTGCGAGGGCTGACACCGGCCCGGCTTCCGCACCCGTGCACCGGCGAGGGAGAGGGGACAGCACCGGCCGTCCCACCTCGTACCGTCACCAATTGGTCCCGATTCCGCACGCCCGGTCAACACTTCCTGTCGCTCGCGTCCCCCTGCGCGATCATCAGGGACGCGTTGTGCGCACCGCCCATTCCCATCTTTTCGACGAGGGGCCAGCAATGAGCCAGATCGAGTTACCGGTGTTTCACATGCCGTTCAGGAGCGCGGGCTGCCATGCGGGGCTGGCCGCCACCCGAGAGGCCGCCTGGGAATGGGCCGAGGCGGAAGGGCTCGACCTGTCCGTGCCCGCGCGGCGGAAGATGATCCGCACCCGGCCGGAACTGTGGATCTCCCTCATCTTCCCGCAGGCTTCGCAGGACCACCTCGACCTCTTCTGCCAATGGCTCTTCTGGGCCTTCCTGGTGGACGACGAGTTCGACGACGGCCCGGCCGGGCGTGATCCCCTGGTGTGCGAGGCCGCGATCGCCCGCCTGGTGGACGTCTTCGACGGGGCCGCGCCGCAGGGCCCGATGGAGCAGGCGCTCGCCGGGCTGCGGGACCGCACCTGCCGCGACCGCTCGCCGCAGTGGAACAGGCAGTTCCGCCGGGACACCGCCGCCTGGCTGTGGACGTACTACGCCGAGGCGGTCGAGCGGGCCGCCGAACAGGTCCCCAGCCGGGCCGATTTCGTCCGGCACCGGCGCGATTCGGTGGCCATGCAGCCCTTCCTGGACCTGCACGAGATCACCGCCGGAATCGATCTCCCGGAATCCGCCCGCAGCCTGCCCGCGTACATCGCCCTGCGCAACGCGGTCACCGACCACTCCGGCCTCTGCAACGACATCTGCTCGTTCGAGAAGGAGGCGGCCCTCGGCTACGAGCACAATGCCGTACGGCTCATCCAGCGCGAACGCGGCTGCACGCTCCAGGAGGCCGTCGACGAGGCCGGCAGGCAACTGGCCCGGATCGCCGAGCGGGTGCGGCGGGCCGAGCGGGAGCTGACCGAGGAGATCGACGCGGCGGGGATCACCGGTCCCACCCGGACCGCCCTGGAGCGCTGCGTGCGGGACTACCGAGGGCTCGTGCGGGGCGACTTCGACTACCACGCGCGCGCCGAGCGCTACACCCGCCCCGATCTGGTCGAACGCGAGGACCGGGACTCGCTTTCCCAGCACTTCGCCGCCTGAGACGCCCGACGGCGCACGGCTGCGCACGGCGTGGCGGTCGGCGGGGCCGGGGCGCGACCGTTCCCGGCCCTGTCGGCGGATGACCGGTTCCTTCCCTCATCGATCGGCGGGCGACACGTTTCGGTCCGTCCGGTCGCACGATCGGATCGGCCCCATGAAAGACTGCACCCCGCAAGCATGTCCCAGGGTCGCCCCCACCGGCCGGGCCGACGGCGACGTCGCGCCCTCCGGTCAGTGCCTGACCGGTCGAAATGTCATGCACCCACCAACTTCCTTTCCGGGGATAACCACACGTGAGATCACAGCGAAGAGTCTGGGCCACCGCTGCCGTCGCGACGGCAGCCGTGGCGGGCGTCCTGGTCTTCCAGGGCGTGAACGACACCCCCGCCGCCGACGCCGCCGCGGGCACGGACGCCAAGTCCGCCCCCGTCGAGGCCGATGTGCGCAAGACCGCGCTCACGACCTCGTCCGACGGCAGCTCCGCCTCGCTCGCGCGGCGCGGCACCGAGCCGTTCAGCCTGCTCGGCGTCACCTGGACCGACCCCGCCGCCAAGGTGGAGGGCCGCGTCGAGGCGCGCACCCGCTCCGCCGCGACCGGCGAGTGGACCGGGTGGCTGCCGCTGGACACCGAGATCGACGGGCGCACCGAGACCGGCCGCGCCGGCGTCCGGGGCACCACCGAACCCCGCTGGGTCGGCCCCTCCAACGGCGTCGAGGTCCGCGTCCAAGCCGCGGACGGCGTGAAGAACGGGTTGCCCGAGGGGCTGCGGCTGGACACCGTCGACCCCGGCGGCGAGAGCACTCCGCTCGCCGCCGAGCCGGCCGCGTTCGCCGTCGACGAGGAGCCGTCCCAGGAGCCGACGCCCGCCGACCCGACTTCGCCGGGCGCGGAGCCGACCGACGAGCCGAGCACCGTCCCCACGGACGGGCCCAGCACGGTCCCGACGGACGAGCCCACGCCCGCGCCGACGACCGAGAGCCCGACGCCGACGCCGAGCCCGACCACCGCGTCCCCCACGCCCAGCGCCTCGCCGACGCCGACCGCCACGCCGTCCCCGACGCTGACGCCGGGCCCGCCGTCCACCGTCCCGCAGCCCCCGATCGTCTCGCGGGCGGGCTGGAAGGCGGACGAGTCGCTCAACGACGAGGCGCCGACCTACATGGACCGGCTCAAGGCCGTGTTCGTCCACCACACCGCGCAGACGAACTCCTACTCCTGCGCCGACTCGGCGGCCATCGTGCGCGGGCTGCACACGTACCACGTGAAGTCGAACGGCTGGAAGGACCTCGGCTACAACTTCATCGTCGACAAGTGCGGCACGGTCTTCGAGGGCCGCAAGGGCGGCGTGGACCGCCCCGTGATGGGCGCGCACACCTACGGCTTCAACCGGGACACCACCGGGATCGCCGTCATCGGCATGTACACGGACACCAACGCGCCGACCGCCGCCACCACGGCGGTCGCCCGGGTCGCCGCGTGGAAGCTCGGCCAGTACAAGGGCGACCCGGCCGGCTCGGTCCAACTGACCGCCGGGGCGGCGGGCAAGAGCCTGTCCGGGACGACGTTCGTCGCGGGCAACTCCTACTCCTTCCGGCAGATCTCCGGGCACCGGGACGGGTTCCTCACCGAGTGCCCGGGCGCCGGCCTCTACGGCCAACTGCCCGCCATCCGCACCCTGGCCGCGGGCCCCGTCGCCGGTCTCGCCGTCACCTCGGTGACCGGCGCGAGCGCCTCGGGCAGCACGTACCACACCAAGGCGAACATCACCGTCGGCTGGAAGGCGAGCACGCCCACCGCCTTCGTCAAGCAGTACGAACTGCTCGTCGACGGCAAGCCGGTGGCCACCGTCAAGGGCAACGTCCTCTCGGCCGCCGCCACGCTCGCGGTGGGCCGTCACACGGTGCAGGTCCGGGCCACCCACCAGTCGGGGAAGACCTCCCTCTCCCCGGCCGCGACCGTGGTCGCCGACCGTACGGCGCCGGTCTTCACCGCCAAGCCGGCCCTCGCGCTGCGCACCGGCACGGTCAACACGAGCGCCGTCCCGCTCACGTTGAAGTGGAAGGCCGCCGACGCCGGCGCGCTCAAGGACGTCCGGCTCACCGCGCCCGTGGCCAAGACGTACAGCCCGACGACCACCAGCGCCTCGCACACGGCCAAGTCGGCCGTGGCGACCACCTGGAAGATGACGGCGTACGACCACGCGGGCAACACCGCCGCCGCCTCGGTCTCCGGTACACCGGTGATCCTCCAGGAGTCCGCCGCGCAGAAGAGCGGCTCGTGGACGACGAAGTCCTCCACCAGCTACCTGGGCGGCAAGTCGTTCAGCAGCGGCTCCACGGGAGCCAGTCTGACCTGGACGTTCACCGGCAGGTCGGCCGCGTGGGTGGTCTCGCGGGCCGCCACCTCCGGTCAGGCGCACGTCTACGTCGACGGCCGGAAGGTGACCACGGTGGACCTGAAGTCCTCCACCACCAAGTACCGGGACGCGATCTGGGCGACGTCCTGGTCCTCCAGCGCCAAGCACACGGTCAAGATCGTGGTGGTCGGCACGAAGGGCCGCCCGACCCTGACCACCGACGGCCTGGTCTACCTGAAGTAGGCAGGCGCACCGCGCACGATGCCGCACCCACCGCGTGCGGCGCCGGGGCGGGGACGGACGACGCGAGCGAGGGTCCACGGACCTGAGCCGTCGCCCGGCCCCGCCCCTCGCGCTGTCCGGGGGCGGGGACGGGGCCGGCGGCCGCCGGGGATGGACACGTGCACGTTCCTCCGATTGGATGATCACCGCTCACACACGGGCACATGTTCGAATCACAGGGGGATGGCGGGTATGGACCGCACACGAAGACTTCTTCTCGGCGGGGTGACCGCCTCCGCGGCCGTGGCGGCCGTGGCACCGCGCGCCGCCGCCGCGGAGGCCGGGGCGGCGGCCGCGCCGGGCTGGCACGACGTCAGGGCGTACGGGGCCAAGGGGGACGGCCGGACCGATGACACGGCCGCGATCCAGGCGGCGCTGGACGCCTGCGAACCGGGCAACAGCGTCCACCTCCCGGTCGGCCAGTACCGTACGAGCGCGCCCGTGCGGATCGGGCCCTACGTGACCCTGCGGGGTTCGCACGGCTCCGGCGAGAACGAGCACGACGTGGCGGACCCGCCGTTCGGCCTGAAGCCGCTGCCGGACTTCGCCGGCGAGGCCGTGGTCCTCGTCCTCGACCAACTGCGGGGCGGCCACGCGCGCCGGGCCGTCGAACCGCGCGTCTTCGACCTCACCATCGACGGCAGCGACCTCCCGCGCGACGGGGCGGAGATCGACGGCATCCGCGCCGTCGGCCAGATCCAGCACCTCCAACTGCGGGACGTGCAGATCCGCAAGGTCACCGGCATCGGGATCAACACCGTCTTCAACACCGACGTCCCCAAGGGCCCGCAAGCGCCCTTCTGCCTGCACTTCGACCGGGTCTCCGTGCAGTGGACCGGCAGTTACGGCATCGCGCTGAACAACTGCACCGACTCCGTCTTCCACGACGTGTACGCGCTCGGCTGCAACGGGACCGGCTGGTGGATCGCCGGCACCGGCAACTCCACGTTCACCAGTTGCCGGGCGGAGTGGTCGGGCGGCGACGGCTTCATGATGCACGGCTGGGAGGGCGTCATCCAGTTCGTCGGATGCTCCACCGACCGCAGCATGTTCAACGGCATCAAGGTCGAGGCCAAGAGCGCCCGCGCCATCCTCCAGCTCACCGGCTGCCGACTGGACCGGGACGGGCGCAACCACGACCTGGGCGGCGGCGGGTACGCCGGGCTGAAGGTCGAGGGCTCGGCCGCCAAGGTGCTCGCCGACGGCCTGATCGTCACCCCCGGCAGCAACGACGACGGCCGCAGCAAGGCGTCCCCCGCACGCGGCGTCTCCGTGACGGGCTCCGCCTACACCGTCGTCAACTCCGGCTACATCGACGGAGTCGAGATCGACTGGCACGACGGCGGCGGCAACACCGTGCTCCGCAAGGGCGCCCTCCTCTGAGGGCGCTGCCGCCGTCCGCCCCGGTCGCGGGCCCCCAGTGCCCGCGACCGGTTCCCCACCACCCCGAGCAAAGGACACCGACACCGGTGCGCACGAGATCCCTGCTGTACGCCCTCACCGCGATACCCCTGCTGGCCGCCTCCGTTGCGCTGCCGGCCTCCACCGCCCACGCCGCTCCCGAGCCGCTGCTCTACGGCGAACTCGCCCCCGAGGGCGACTTCACCACCGCCCCGCCGAACACCACCTGGTGGTCCTCCACGGGCAGCGGCACCGACTACTCGGGCGGCACCATGAAGACCTCCGTGGGCGCCGGCAAGGGCCAGCCCTACGACGCGATGCTGGGACGCAACGGCGTCCGGCTGCGCAAGGGCGCGCTGTACACCCTCTCCTTCGACGCCCGCTCCTCGGGCCCGACGAGGATCCGGACCTCCGTCCAGGAGTCCAGCGGCGGCTACTTCTCCGCCCTGAACGAGGGGCTCGACCTGGACACCGTGAGCAAGCGGTTCCAGTGGACCTTCCGCTCCACGATCGACACGACGGCCGGCGAGGGCGGCCAGATCACCCTCCAGCTCGGCGCGCAGGCGGAGCCCCGCGACTTCACCTTCGACAACGTCTCGCTGACGACGTCGACGCCGCGCGAGGGCTTCTTCGTCGACCCGAAGTCCAACGCCCAGAGGTGGGTGGGCACCGCCCCCGAGACCGCGGACCGCCAGAAGATCAGCACCGGGGTGGCCAACCGGATGACCGTCAAGTGGTTCGGCGGCTGGAACGCCGATGTGCGCGCGGCCGTCGACGAGTACGTCACCTCGGCCGCCGGCGCCGGCCAGGTGCCCACGCTCGTCGCGTACAACATCCCCGGCCGCGACTGCGGCGGCGCCTCCGGCGGCGGCGCGGAGAGCGCGCGGCTCTACAAGGAGTGGATGGACGGCTTCATCGCCGGCATCGGCAAGCGGCCGGCGATCGTCATCCTGGAGCCGGACGCGGTGGCCCAGGCCGACGTGGAGCAGAACTGCCTCACGCCCGAGCAGCGCGAGGCCCGCTTCGACATGCTCTGGTACGCCAACCAGCACCTCGACGCGCAGGGCCCGTACGTGAAGACGTACATCGACGCGGGCAACGCGACGTGGACGCTGGGCGCACGCCGTCTGGACGACCCGGCGGACAAGGGGATCGGCCTGAACGACATGACCGACCTCCTGGGCCGCTCGGGCATCTACCTGGCCGACGGCGTGGCGCTGAACGTGGCCAACTACCACTCCACCGACATCTCCAACGACTACGGCCGGCGGCTCGCCGCCCGCGTCAAGGAGCGGCTGGGCGTGAACACGACCTGGGTCGTGGACACCTCCCGCAACGGCAACGGCGCGTACCGGATCCCCGGCGACGAGACCAGCGGGCAGGTCGGGTTCTGCAACCCGCCGCTGCGCAAGCTGGGATCGCCCGCCCGCATCGGTGAGGGCGGCGCCGCCTTCTACCTGTGGATCAAGAACCCCGGCGACTCCGACGGCCAGTACGCCGACGACGCCCGCTGCCCGTCCACCGGCCCGCAGGTCGAGGCCGGCCACTTCTCGCCGGAGTTCGCGCTGCGGCTCATCGACGGCAGGTGAGGAAGGCCCGGTGGGGGGCCCCCCCCGGGGGGGACCCCCCAGCACCGGGGGGCCCAACGGGGGGCCTCCCCACGCGGGTCGGGAAAGGGGGAAAAGGGGGCCGGTTTAGGGAGGTTTTGTTTTGACCT